>JALOTU010000368.1 GCA_025457725.1 Verrucomicrobiota bacterium | reverse complement strand
TCCTCTCCACCTTCACCTGGCTGGCAACAAACAACAACCTCAACGTCACCGGTCAGAGCACCACGCCGGTTGCCGGCGAGGTGATCACCAACGTGCTGCGGAACATAACGTCGTCCGACCAGACGGTGATCTATGCCGCGACCCCCGTCAGCACCTACAACTGCACCGGGGAGGTGTTCACCGTGTCCGTGACGGTATATCCGGAACCGGTGGCGACCAATGTCACGCTGACCGCCTGCAGCAGTGTTCCCTTGAACTACCTCCTGCAGAGCGCCGTGACCAACGGGGTGGCTTCCAAATTTCTCTGGGTGGCGACCAACAACAACGCGCTGGTGACCGGCCAGAGCACCACCGTGCGGACCAACGCCACGCTGAACGACATCCTCACCAACAAGACGGCGGTGGCTCAGCCGGTAATTTACCGGGTGACGCCCATCAGCACCGCTCACGACTGCACGGGCAAGGTGTTTACCTTGACGGTCAATGTGTATCCGGAACCGGTGGCGACCAATGTGGCGCTGACCTATTGCAGCCGCGTGCCCCTGAACTTCAACCTGCAGTCGGCGGTCACCAACACCGTGACCGTGAGCAATTTCACCTGGACCTCCACCAGCGATGCGAACGTGAGTGGAGCGACGTCCGGCGCCGGCTTGTTCCTCACCAACCTGCTGGTGAACACCTGTGCCGTCGACGGCACGGTGACCTACCAGGTGACGCCGACGAGCTTCCAGGGCTGCACGGGCAAGGTCTTCACCGTGTCCGTGCTGGTCCATCCCGAGCCGGTGGGAACCAATGTGGTGCAGACGCTGTGCAACGGTGATCCTTTTGTGTTCTCGCTGCAGACGGCCATCAGCAATCAGGTCCTCTCCACGTTCACCTGGCTGGCGTCGAACAACAACACCAACGTCACCGGGCAGACCACGAACGCGCAGACCTCCAACACCATCAACGATCCGCTGACCAACCTGACGACCAACGCGCAGAGCGTTGTTTATCAGGTGCTGCCGGTCAGCGTTGCCGATGGATGCACCGGGAAGCTGTTCACGGTCACCGCCACGATCTATCCCCGACCCACGGCGACCGTGCTGACGGAGACGAACTACATTCTGCTGGGTGATTCCACGCTGCTGCAGGTGGATTTGACCGGAACCGCGCCGTGGACCGTCACCTGGTCTGATGGCGTCACCTCCAACAATGTCGCGAGCACACCGGCATACAGGAGTGTGTCGCCAACCACGACCACGGTTTATTCGGTGACCAATCTGGTGGATGCCCATTGCACCGCCCAGCCGGGCGATCTGTCCGGGGAGGCCACTGTGGACGTGCTGTCGCCGAAGTTGGAAATCTATCTGACCAACGCCAACCAGAATGTGGTGGTGACATGGTTTGGGGACGCGGCGTTGCTGTCGGCAACGAACCTGGCCACGACGCCCATCGCCTGGACCTTCCTGACCAACGGGACGGCCGGGGTGACGAATTCCTGGATCGATGCGATTGCGCTGCCGCCGACGAACACGTTCTACAGCCTGACGAACAACTAGCTGCCCCGCGGGTTCGCCAGGGATTGTGCGTTCGGGCGGGATGCTTTGCGGCCTGCTTTCGGATTGATGAGCGTCGCAGGTGCGCTCCCGGGGCGGGCCGGTCCCTTGGGGCTTTTTGGCTGGCGTTCGTTCATGGCAAGGCTAAGCTCGGCTTACCCAATAAGTTGGCAGCGTTCAGCAGGCACCCGCATGAATCACGCAGACACAGCATTGACCGACAAGGAGAGCGATCTCGTGAACTCGCTGGCCACCCGGTTGCGGCTGGTGCAGTCGGATCTCGATGGCGTGGAGGGGGAGGAGAGACGGCTGTCGATCAAGGACGAGCTCACCCACACTCTCAAGGATGTTCCCGCGCGTGATCGTCAGCGAATCCTGAGCGGACTTCTGCGGCGTTTTCCGGTTGCCGGACAGGTTGCCGGCGTGGCTTCACCGGCTCCGGCGGCCCCGGTCGAGGCGCCGGTACGTGAGCCCGAAACCCCGGACCAGCTGTTCGAGCGGTTTTTGGAGACTTGCGGCAATCTGGAAGCCGGCAAACGCGAGGAATGGATTCAGCGGCTGGCCGGGCGGGGGATGGTCGAGGTGCGGGAAACAGAATCGTCGCCGGCTGCGGCGCCCGCGTCGGGCCTCGAGGTGTCGGTCGATTTGTTGACGGCCATGCCTTGACGGCCCTGGTGGAACGGCTCGACCAGGCCACCGACAGAACCATGCAGGAACTGAGTGTGCGCCGGAGCCCGTCGAGCTCGATGAAGAAGCTGCCGGTGGCGCTGAAGGAATACCTGCTGGGAAGCGAGGACAACCTGGACGCGGTGCTTCAGGACTTTTCGGCGCGGCTGGGCGCGCTGGTCACCGGGATGCTGGTGGGCGGACGGAATTACGGGAGCGAATTCCTGCGACGTTGCTCGCCCGAGGCCATTGAAGAGGTGGTGAAGACCGAAGGCCGGCACGGGTTTCGTCGGAGCTTCGAGGTTTGCTGCTGGGACAAGTACAAGGATCTGGCGCGCGGCTTCGCCACGGCGGAGCTGATTGAGCGGCAGATCAAGGAATGCACGGCCAAGGTCGTCAAGAGCAAGCTCTCGAGATAGAGGTGGATCAAAGCATATGCACGTACACTGGCACGAAGGTCTTTTTTTGCAGCCGCATCATCTGCAGAACATGCAGCGTTGCCTGCAGCAGGAATTCAGATCTTCCCGGACACTGCTGACACCCTTTCATCACGGGGTCATCGAGAGCCGCGTATCCCAGGATGACCTGGCGGACGGCCGCGTCCGGTTCGAGCGGCTCCGGGCCATCATGCCGAGCGGCGTGGAGGTGCGGTATCCCGAGGACGCGGAGCTTCCGGCCTTGCCGATCAAGGCCGAGCTGGCCCGGGGCAGCGGCACGATGGAACTGCTGCTGGCCATTCCCCTGTGGACCAAAAACCGCGCCAATGCCTTCCGGCCCGGGGAACCCGTCGATCCCAGGGTGAAGCTGCTTTATGTGCCATCGGAGGTGAGGGATGTGGCCGATGAGAACACCGGCGAGAATCCCCAGCCCATTTACTTCCGCAAGGTCAACGCGCGCATCGTTCTCAAGGACGAGGATGTGTCCGACATGGAGGTGCTGCCTTTGATGCGGATCGTGCGGGCGACGGGGGAGGACTCGGGTCGTCCCCGGCTGGATCCCGAGTTTGTGCCGCCGTGCGTCTTTCTCAATTCCTCTCCGACCCTGCACAACCTGATGCGGGATTTGCTGGCGCAGTTGAATGCCAGCCGCAACGACGTGCAGAGCCGTCTGTCCACCGGCGGGCTGGGCATGGAGGTGAAATGGGAACTGACGCTGCGGCTCCAGACCCTGAACCGGTTCTGCGCCTCGCTGCCGGGATTCATCGAGCCGGGGCAGATCCCGCCGTTCGTCATTCACCAGCTGCTGCGGGAACTCCTGGGGGAACTGCTGGCGTTGAACCCGCAGAAGGATGCCTTCGCCTGCGCGCCCTATTCGCATGAGGATGTGCTGCCGTGTTTCCGCGAGCTGGACCGCAAGATCCGCGCGGAGATCCGGGTGAAGGGGACGATCGAGCCGATGAAAGTTCTCTTTTCCGGTTCCCCGGGTGGGATGCTGGCGCAGCTTGAGCAGCAGCATTTCGACAAGGCCACCGGCTATTATCTCGGCATCAAGACGCGCATCGAGCGCAGCAAGCTGGCCATTTACGTCAAAGACCCGAACAAGTTCAAGCTGATGCCGCAAAGCATGAAGAACGTGGCCGTGCTGGGGGTCGCGCTCCAGGAGGAGGGATCGCCGCCGCTGGACCTTCCCAGCCAGGGGGATCTGCACTATTTCCGCCTGCAACCGGACTCCAACGCCCGACGCTGGGACGCCATCAAGGCGGAGAAGGCCATGGCGCTGGTTTGGAACAACAGTGATCTGGATCTCTCCGATGCCAGCTTCACGCTTTACATGACGCTTCCCGGAGCCTGACCCATGAAGCTGCTCGATCTCTACGAGGAATTGTTCCAGTACGTGTGCCGCCTCAACCGGATGGCCAAGACACCGCGGCATCCCGAGATGGGCATTGTGCGCCAGGAAATCAAGGATCTGCTGGCCCGCATCACCCAGAAGGCCTCGGCGGAGGGAATGTTGAGCGAGCAGGCCAGGAAGCTGGAACTGCCCGTCATCTTCTTTGTCGACAACATCATCTGCTCGAGTCAATTGAAGTTTGCCGGCGATTGGGCGCAGTCTCGGCTCGCCCTCGAACGCAACGAGCTGGCGGGCGACGAACGATTCTTCGAGCTGCTGGATGTGGACCTCGCCGACACCAGCCAGGAGGCGGCGGAACGGCTCGCCGTGTATTACGTCTGCCTCGGCTTGGGCTTTACCGGCATGTACGTCGGCCAGCCGGAACAGTTGCGAATCTACAAGGACAAGATCTTCCCGCGCATCCATCCCTGGGTGGATGCCGATCCCCGGTCCAAGATCAGCGAGGAGGCCTACAAGCCGACGGACACGCGGGTGCTGACCGAGCCGCCCAACAAGAAGATCATCCTGGTGATGATCGCCTTCGTGTTTCTCAGCATCAGCATCCTGGTGATCTACTATGGCATGTACGCCAAGGCCGTCGGCGATTTGAAATCCTCGGTCGAACTCATCAAGGAGCAATCAGAAAAAGGTGAGGCGGCAACACCTTGAAGCCCCTGGCGCGTTGCCAAACACAGGAAACGAAATCAACAGGCTGGCCCATGGATGAAGAATCACAGTTAAGCGGAAAGATGAAGATCGGCCTGGGGGCCGTGGGTCTGGGCGCCGTCGGCGGCGCGCTGGCCGTGCCCCGATACGGCATCTGGATCGCCCTCGCCATTCTCCTGCTCTTCGTTGTGCTGTTCGGCGGTTACTTCCTGTGGCAGCGAATGGCCGCACGCTCGAAGCGGGAGCGGTTTTCGTCCGAGATCGAAGCCCGCGCGGCGGAAACCCCGCAATCCATCAGCGATCCCAACAAGCGGGCGGAACTCGACAAGCTCCGGCAGAAATTCCAGAAGGGACTCCAGGAGTTCAAGAGCCGCGGCAAGGACATCTACCGGCTGCCCTGGTACGTCATCATCGGCGAGCCCGGATCCGGGAAATCGGAAGCCCTGCGCCATTCCGGCATTGAGTTTCCGCCGGGCATGCAGGACGAGATGCAGGGGTCGGGCGGCACGGTGAACATGGACTGGTGGTTCACCAATCGCGGCATCATTCTCGATACCGCGGGGTCCATGTTGTTCAATGAAGCCAAGGCGGGCGAGAGCCCCCAGTGGCGCGCCTTCCTCACGCTGCTTCGCAAAGCCCGACCCAACTGTCCGGTCAACGGGCTGTTCCTGGTGTTGTCCGTCGAGAGCCTGATCAAGGATTCAGCCGATACGATCGCCCAGAAAGCCAGTCGCCTGGCGCAACAGCTGGATCTCATCCAGCGCACGCTGGATGTGCGCTTCCCGGTCTACCTCCTCGTGACCAAAAGCGATCTGTTGATCGGGTTCCGGGAGTTTTTCGATGGCATCGATGATCCCATGTTGCAGCACCAGATGTTCGGCTGGTCGAATCCCGACC
>JALOTU010000367.1 GCA_025457725.1 Verrucomicrobiota bacterium | reverse complement strand
ATAGGTTTAGGATACAGGGAAAGCCCGTTGGTTTGGGGGCTTCTAAGGGGATCCAGGGAATCTGCTCGATCCGGGTGCTTTTAAGTGGTCGCCAAACGGGTGCGACGTCCTACCGGGCATCTTCACGGATCAACAGGTTGGTCCGCCTTTTCAATATTACTTTTAGAGGCCGTTCCAGGGGATGAATCGAGTAATCCGTCCGCAGCCAGTTCATCTGTGAATGTAGGTCAGTGCTGCTACGATTACTTCCGGCGTTTGCCGAACAACTCAAGCTGCGGTTCCTTGATAAACCCGTAGTTCTTCAGGATGCGAAGCACCTGAAGGACGTCGGACTTCTGGTAGTTGCGGTTCACCTGCACGCCCTCCAGCAGTTCGGACAGCATAATCCAAAAGGGAATCACCCCGTCGATTCCCTTGTCCCGCAGCAACGCGATGCTCTCTTCCCGGGCCTCCGCCGGCTGGGGCAGGGCGGGCACCACCAGGAGTTTGAGGATGTCCTGATCATCGCCAAACGCGCGGGCGGCTTGCTGAAAGGCAGCGGGCTGCACAAAGCGAAAGATCTCGGGCGCATTGGCCAGCACGGCAGGACTGAACGTCTCGGTGTGCCAGCCCTTGACCACCACAATGGCCTTGTGGATCGAGGCCAGTTCCGGGCCTCCCAAGATGAACGGGCGGGCGGTTTTGCTTCTTTGCGGTCGCGGATTCTGGATGAAGAAATCGATGTCCTCATTCTCATGCTTGCTGGGGGCGATGAATTTCCGGTGCTGCCGCACCAGGAATCCGTGCAGCTCGAAGTATTCGCGGACGATGGATTCGCTGACCGCCGCCATATCAGGTGTTGAGTTGGGACAGGGTTCGTTTCAACAGCGCATCGGGCACATCGCATCCAAACTCCACCGCACCGAGCCGGCGGGCGAGAACGAATTTGAGGGCCCCGAGACTGACTTTCTTGTCGAGCTTCATGGCATTGAGAAGACGGCGCTGAAGTCCCGGGGTGACGGCGAGCCGGGTCGGCAATCCCGCCGTCTGGAACAGTTGGATGGTGCGCTCCACGTGCTGTGACGGTAGCCCCAGCAACTCCCGCGACAATCTGGCGGCGGCCACCTGCCCGATGGAAATGGCCTCCCCGTGAAGAAACCGGCCATAATGGGACACAGCCTCAATGGCGTGACCCACCGTGTGGCCAAAATTCAAGACGGCCCGCAGTCCCCCCTCCGTTTCATCTTTGCCCACCACCTCCGCCTTGATTTCACAGGAACGGGCAATCACCGCCGCCAGGGCAGCCGTGTCGTTCGTCACCAGCCGGGCCATCTGGCGTTCGAGTCTCCCAAACAGCCTGGCGTCCCAGATGATCCCGTATTTGATGACCTCCGCCAACCCGGCGCGCAGTTCACGCGCGGGCAAGGTTTGGAGCGCGTCCAGATCGCAGAGGACCAGCCGGGGTTGATGGAATGCTCCAACGAGATTCTTGCCGGCCTGAAGATTGACCCCGACCTTTCCGCCCACCGAACTGTCCACCTGGGCCAGCAGGGTGGTGGGGACCTGCACGAACGGCAAACCCCTCAGATAGGTGGCCGCCACGAATCCCGCCAGATCCCCCACCACCCCGCCACCCAGCGCCACAACGAAGGATTTCCTTTCCAGACGGTGCTTCGCCAGCTGAGTGTAACATGACTCAACATTGGTGAGGTTCTTCTGCTGTTCGCCGGCGGGGAAGGTGAGCCGCACGGGTTCAAACCCGGCAGCTTTCAGAGAATTGACCGCAGCCGCACCGTAAAGACGTCCCACGCGCGAGTCGGTGATGACGGCGCATTGGCTGGACAATCCGAGCTTGCGGCATTCCCCACCGAGCCTGGCGAGCAGGCCTGTTCCAATTTTGATTTCGTAGCTCCGCTTTCCCAGCGGCACCTTCACAATTCGCACGGCCACAGCATAGACAGGCACGACGCCAAGTCAAAGTCGCACACCGCGCGGCTTGCGGGATGGACGGCGGTTTCCAATACTGCGGGAATGCTGGATATCAAACAGATCAGGGACAACCCCGAGGCAGTGCGGTCGCGATTGGAACTGCGCGGGGCAGGGGAGGGGGATGGAGTGCCCCGGATTCTCGAACTGGATGAGATCCGCCGCAAAGGCGTGGCCCAGGTGGAGGCACTCAAGTCCCAACGCAACAAGGCCTCCAAGGAAATCGGGGCCTTGATGGGACAGAAGAAGTTCGAGGAAGCGGAGGCTCGCAAGCAGGAGACTCGCGAGCTCGGGGATCAGATCGCCGCCCTGGACAAAGCCGTGGCGGCGGCCGAGCTGGAGCGCGATGCGCTGCTCCTGGGCATTCCCAATCTGCCGCATGCCTCGGTACCTGAAGGCGGAAGCGCCGAGGACAATAAGGAGATCCGCACCTGGGGAGAGAAGCCCGCCTTCACCTTTGAACCCCAATCGCATGTCGACTTGTGCGACCGTTTGCAGCTGGTTGATTTCGCGCGTGCCGCCAAAATCAGCGGCAGCGGATTTCTGCTCTACACCGGATGGGGCGCGAGGCTGGAACGAGCCCTGATCCAGATGCTGCTGGACCTGCACACGGGCGAACATGGGTACCGCGAGGTGTCGCCCCCCCTGATGGTTGGCTCCCAATGTCTGGAGGGCGTCGGTCAGTTCCCGAAGTTTCGCGATCAGTATTATGGTGTGGCCGAGGGGGACGACCGTGAGAAGCTGGGCAGACTCTACCTGATTCCGACGGCCGAGACGCCGGTGGCCAATATTCACCGGGAGGAAATCTTGCCCGAATCCCAACTGCCGATCCGCTACTGCGCCTACACGCCGTGCTTCAGGGGAGAGGCGGGTGCGGCCGGGGTGGGCACCCGGGGCATGATCCGCGTTCATCAGTTCGACAAGGTGGAGCTGATCAAGATCGTGAAGCCGGAACACAGCTATGCCGAGCTGGAGTCCATGGTGACGCACGCCGAAAAAGTTCTGCAACTGCTCGGCCTGCATCATCGGGTGGTGTTGCTGTGCACCGGCGACATGGGATTTGCCAGCGCCAAGACTTACGACATCGAAGTCTGGGCGCCGGGGCAGGGGAGTTATCTGGAAGTCTCGAGTTGCTCGAATTGCGAGGATTACCAGGCGCGACGCATGAATCTCCGGTTCAAGGCGCAGGACGGTCAGAACCGGTTTCCGCACATTCTCAACGGCAGTGGCACGGCGCTTGCCCGACTCTTTGTGGCTTTGATTGAAACGCATCAACAGCCCGACGGCAGCGTGAAAATTCCGGAGGCCTTGCAGGGTTATTTGAAGTCGGACCGCATTCCCGCCGCCTGAATCGAGCCGCAGCTCAAGCCCCGATTGTGCGAATCCTCCTGGCCAGCAGCGAAGTGCATCCCTACTCCAAGACCGGAGGTTTGGGGGA
>JALOTU010000029.1 GCA_025457725.1 Verrucomicrobiota bacterium | reverse complement strand
TCCCCGAGCTACGCAGGATCCGCCTCCTGTGCGGAGTGCCATCCGGCCATCCACCAATCCGAAATGGACACCCGCCATGCGCACGCGCTGGAGACGCTCAACCGGATCAGGCAGGGGAACAATGCCGCGTGTCTCCCGTGCCACACGGTGGGTTACGGCCTTCCCACCGGCTTCACCACCGAGGCTGCCACCCCGCAACTGGCCGGGGTGCAGTGCGAGAATTGCCATGGGCCGGCCGCCAATCATGTGGCGGATCCTTTCGAGCTCACGGTGCGTCCCCGGGTGGAGATTGCCGGCCAGATGTGCGGCGGCTGCCACACGGACGCGCATCATCCCACCTACGACGAATGGGACAGTTCCGGTCATGCGGAGGTTGTTGAGGACATGAACGGAGGCCGGTTGGAGGGCTGCGGACGCTGCCATTCCGGTTCCTCGCGATTGGCGCAGTTGGCCGGGCTGAGCGGGGCGGCTCTGACCGCTGCGGTGAACGGCGATGCCAATGTGGGTATCACCTGTGTGGTTTGCCACGATCCCCACCGGAACACAATGAATGGTTACCAGCTGCGGGATCCTGCTGCCTCCACCAATGACTACTTCGTGCTCACTTCCGGCACGTTGCTCTGCCAGTACGACTCTGCGGTGAACCTCTGCGCCCAGTGCCACAATCACCGGGGGGCCCGGTGGGACGCGGACACGACCAAAGTCATCACCCTTGCCTGCGGTACCATGGTGACCAACTCGGCCTCGACCCGGGCGCCGCATCACTCGCCGCAGTACAACATGCTGCTCGCCACGATCGGGGAGTATCCTCCGGGTTACAGTCCCGCCCCGTCCACTCACGGAGGAACGCGGTATGTGACGAATGTCCTGAACCAGGTGCTGGCGGTGACCAACCAGTGCGTCACCTGCCACATGCAGACCGAGGAATACCGGGAGGGGCCGCCTGAAGTTGCTGCGAACACAGGCCACACGTTTTCCGTCGACTCCTATCAGGCCTGCCTGGGCTGCCACGCCCCGCTGTTCTCCCCGGAGGAAGGCGAGGCGTTGGTTCAGGATTTTGTGGATTACACGGCCTGGGTGGTCAACATGGAGATCCTGGAGACGCAGGCGCTCCTTGATGAGTGGGCGGTTTATTACGCGCCCGCCGCCATCACCAATTACGGAACGCTGGCCTGGGAGTACCGGCCGGCCGGAGATCTGAGTCAGCCGCCCGAGGGTCCGGAGCGCAATGGTCCGACACTCAAAGAGCAACAGGATTGGGTCCCGAACAACATCAAGAAGGCGCGATTCAATCTCTACATGGTCTATTACGACGGCAGCTTCGGTGTGCATAACGGACCGTACGCGCTCAACCTGCTGAAATTCGCCCAGCAATGGGTGCGAGAGGAAATGATGGGTCCCCCGTGATCAGGCGGGCGGGCCGCCGTTGACGAGGACAGGTTCCCCTCGCGACAAGCAACACAGACAATTCAACATCTCATGAAGAAGCCCAGCATGGACGTCCCAGCCCTCATCTCACCAACTTGGGGAAGAGGGTTGGCGCTGGCGTCCGGGATCGCTTTGGTGGTGGTCGTGGCCATCTCCTGCACGACCGTGCACCGTTCGGTCGTCGTGCCACCGAATGTGCCCGGCGCGGAATACATCGGCACTGCGGAGTGCGAGATGTGCCATGAAGAGCTGGTGCGCGATTTCGTCACCGCCGACCACGCCCGCCTGATTGCCGCCGGCACCAACGCGGTGAATGTGGGCTGCGAATCCTGTCATGGGCCGGGCAGCCTGCACGCCGAGTCGGGCGGCGAGGTGAAGCCCCCCTTCAGCTACACGGCGGGTCGTCCGGAGACGGCGACCTTTGGCGCGCAGCCTTTGGTCTCGCCCGCCCGCGCCACGGAGACGGTGTGTTACCAGTGCCATGGCGACGTGCGGGGACAGTTCAATCTCCCCAGTCATCACCCGGTGCCCGAGGGTCGGATGACCTGCAGCGAATGTCATCCGCCGCACAAGGGTCGTGCGCATTTGGGAGGCAGCACCTCGCTCATGGACCAGGACGAAAACTGTTTCCAGTGCCATCCGGCGCAGCGGGGGCCGTATGTCTTCCAGCATGAAGCCATGCGCGAAGGGTGCGGGGCCTGTCACAATCCCCATGGCAGCATCAACGCCAAGATGCTCACGATTCGCAATGCGAACCTGTGCCTCCAGTGCCACACCACCCGGCGGCCTGCGGCCAACCAGGTGTTCATCGGCGGCTCCGATCACACGCTGCGCTTGCAGCAGGGAACCTGCTGGTCTGCCGGTTGCCACGAGGCGGTCCATGGTTCCCGGGTCAATTCCTCCCTGCGGTTCTAGCGCGCCACGCCCACACTCATGAAACGACCAACCCCATCCTTCATCGCTTGCCTCAGTCGTTGGCTGTTGTCCTTGCTGGGGGTGAGCCTTTCGCTGGCGCCCGCCGGAGCCGCCGGAGCCGACGACCCGGCTGCGACCGAACCCGAGGAGGCCCCGGTGCTTTCTCCCGAGGAGTTTTTTGAGGGCGGCACCAAGACCTATGCGAACTGGATCGAGCTGGGCGGGGGCAGCTACTTCCCCAGCGGCAACACCGCGCAGTTCCAGCAACAACAGGGCACCCAGAACGATGTGTTCGGCGGGATTGAGGATTTCCATTACCAGCGGGATCTGGGCAAGGATGTCCTGTTCAAAATGGACGGCCGGGCGATTTTCGACAATGAGGACTACAAACTCAGCCTGGATTTTCGGAAGGCCGAGGTGGGATACATCAAGTTTGACTATGAGCAGTTCCGCACCTGGTACAACGGCGATGGCGGTTATTATCCTCCCACCGATGCCTGGTATCCTTTGGGGGATGACGCGCTGGCGCTCGACCGGGGAGAGTTGACTTTCGAAGCCGGACTCACCCTCGACAATGCGCCGGATGTCACCTTCAAGTACACCCATCGGTTTCGCGAGGGGGAAAAGAGCAGCACCGAGTGGGGTGTGGTGAGCCCCGATCCTGCGGACCCGACCGGCGTGCGGCGGTATCTCACGCCCAGCACCTACAGCATTGATGAATCCGTGGACATTTTCGAGCTGGATGTCGCCCATCAGATCAAGGCGACCGACCTCGGGGTGGGCGCCCGTTACGAAACCGGGAGCCTTGATGACACCTTCAATTCCACCGGCTACAGTCCACTGGGGACGGCGCAACCCAGCACGCAAAACAACGGGACCACCTACGACCTGCTGAATGTCACCGCGTTCTCGGAAACCTGGATCAAGAAGAACCTGTTTTTCTCCTCCGGTTTCATGTTTGCCAATCTCGACAATGATTACTCCGGCAGCCGGCAGGCCACGCCCGGCCCGAACTACACCGGCTTGAACGGCGGGTCGAAGCTCCAGGAATACGCGCTGAACCTGAATCTGATGGCGCAGCCATGGAAGCATTTCACCATCGTGCCCTCCGTCCGGGTGCAGCAGCAGGATTGGGATGCCGACTCCGGCCTTCCCTCGGCCAGCATTGCCTCATCCAACGGGGATGCGCTCGATGTGCGGGAGCGGCTGGAATTGCGCTATACGGGTGTGACCAACTGGGTCTTTTACGGGCGCGGTGAGTGGACGCAGGGTGACGGCAACCTGAACGAGAGCGGCGGCATCGGCCTGATTCCCATTCCGCCCAGCGTGCAGCGTCAGACCGAGGACAGCCGGTTCTTTCAGAAATACGTCGCGGGTCTCAATTGGTATCCCGTGCGCCGGCTGAGTCTGGACGCGCAGTATTATTTCAAGCTCCACGATTACGAATACGATCACACGCTCGACAGCACGCCCAACAACAGTGGCAACCGATACCCGGCCTACATTGTGATGCAGGACTTCCAGACTCAGGACGCCAACCTCCGTCTGACCTGGCGTCCCAGCATGAAGGTGACGCTCGTCACCAGCTACGACTTTCAGTACAGCACCGTCAACACCGAACCCGACCCCATCTCCGGGGTGGGGGACACGGAAACTTCGCAGACCCTCAGCCAGATCTTTGGTCAAAACATCACCTGGACCCCGTGGTCGCGATTGTTCCTATCGCTGGGCTTCAACTATGTGCTCAGCGAAACCAAGACCCCGGTGTCGGATTACGTCCAGTCCGTGTTGAATTCGGAGAACAATTACTGGACGCTGAACTTCTCCAGCGGGTTCGCCCTGACCGACAAGACCGATCTGAACGTGGGCTATTTCTTCTATCAGGCGGATGATTACGTGGACAACGCCGAGTATGGCGTGCCCTACGGAGCCGGGGCGGTCCAGCAGGGCGTGACCTGCGGGATCACCCACCGCCTGCGCGAGAACATCCGCCTGAACCTCCGCTATGGCTTTGCCACGTATGAAGATGAGCCTTCCGGTGGAAATCTGGACTACGAGTCGCATCTCGTGTATGGCAGTGTCCAGTACCGATTTTGATGAAATGTGGCGGTATCAACGTCCAAACAAACAACAACAAGAAGACATCCATGAAAAACAGAACCAAGATCGCATTGACCGTGGCGCTGCTCGCCGGCGCCGTTTCACTCCAGGCTGACGTCGAAGCCCTTTGGCAGAAGAACTGCGCCTCCTGCCACGGCAAGGATGGCAAGGGCCAGACCACGATGGGCAAGAAGGCGGGAGCCAGGGACTACACCGATGCCGCCGTGCAGGCCAGTTTCACGGACGAGGAAGCCTTCAAGGCCACCAAGGAGGGCGTGGTGAAGGACGGCAAAACCGTCATGAAGCCCTATGGGGAGAAGCTGACCGACGAGGAAATCAAGGAGCTGGTGGCTCACATCCGTTCCTTCAAGAGCTAGGCTGTTTCGCGCAGGCGGGAAGGAACCGCATCACGCGGCTCCCCCGCCCGGCGCGATTGATTTTCGGACCACGATGGTGTGCCTCCGAACGCAACGAAAAACCAAAGGACAAACCACATGAACAAAATGCTGACAGCAATCGTTCTCGCGGGCGCCTTCAGCGCCGCATCCGTCCTGGCGGCGGATGTGCAGGAGAGCTGGGACAAACAATGTGCCAAATGCCACGGCGCGGACGGGGCCGGGCAAACCGCCATGGGCAAGAAGCTCAAGCTCAAGGATTACACGGATGCCTCCGTCCAGGCCAGCTTCACCGACGAAGAAGCTGTCAAGGCGATCAAGGAGGGCGTCAAGGAAGACGGCAAGACCAAGATGAAAGGGTATGCCGACAGCCTGAGCGACGAGGAAATCAACGCCCTCGTGGCCCACGTCCGCAGCTTCAAGAAGTAGTGCTGATCCGGTTCCTTGAGCGCCACGCAGGCTTTGCCTGCGTGGCGCTTTCTTCTGGGCGTGGCCCACGCGCCTCCCGGGGCCGGCCCCGAGGGGTCGCAGGAGGGGGCGGGCAATAAATGAGATGCATTAGGCAAATGAGGGTGAGTTCCTGCGGGATCCCAGGCCTAGTGTTTGATCAAGTTCATTAGCTGAGTTGGAAATGAACCTGGGAACGGGTTTGCACGCTGCACAATGCCAAAGATGCCGCCACAGGTTGTTCGACTGGTCCTGCTGACAATCGGGATCGTGGGCAGCTACCTCATCGCGCGTTATTTCCTGACCCCCGCCTCCTTCAACGAGTACGGGCATTATCGTGGTGCCGCGCTGATGGAGATCGCCAGCCATCCGGTCGTGTTCGCCGGCAAGAAATCGTGTGAGGATTGTCACTTTGATGAATTCGAGAGGCTGGGCAGGTTCGAACACAAGACCCTTTCCTGCGAGGGTTGCCATGGGGCGGGTCAGGCCCATACGGAAAACCCGGACATCCGTCTCGCCATCCTCAACTTCAGCCATTGCGCCCGGTGTCATGAAGCCAATCCTTCCCGGCCTTCCTGGCACAAGCAAATTGACCTGCGGGACCATTACGCGGGCGAGGCGTGCACGGAATGCCACGTGGCGCACGCTCCCAGCCAGGTCCCCGAATCCCCCGAGGCACCATGAAGCGACCTTTCACACGTCGAAGTCTGCTGGGCCGGCTGGCGGCCGCCACTGCCTGCCTCGTGGTGGCGCCGGCGGTTCGCGCCGCCAAGGCGGCCGTGAAGACCGTCCTGGTTTCCACCGGCGCTCCCAAAGGCTACGATCCCACCCAGCACAAGTGGCTCATGGTCGTGGATGTCAACCGTTGCATCGGCTGCGGTCTGTGCGCGGAAGCGTGCAAGCTGGAGAACCACGTTCCGGAGGGGCCGTTTTATCGCACCTGGATTGAGCGTTACATCATCAAGAAACCCGAGCCGGGCTCGGGTGAAACCCACGGCGAGGTGCTGGTGGATTCCCCGGCCGGGGGCATGAACGGGTTCCACGATGTCCCGGTGCCCGCGGACGACATCCTCCAATCCTTCTTTGTCCCCAAGCTCTGCAACCTCTGCGAGCATTCGCCCTGTGTGCAGGTGTGTCCGGTGGGGGCGACCTTTGACGCCCCGGACGGCGCGGTGCTCATCGACCCCAAGTATTGCATTGGTTGCGGGTTCTGCATCCAGGCCTGTCCGTACGGATGCCGGTTCATGAACCCGGTCACGCATACGGCCGAGAAATGCACGTTGTGCTACCACCGCATCTCGCGCGGACTCAAGCCGGCCTGTGTGGAGATCTGTCCGACGCAGGCGCGGATCTTCGGCGATCTCAAGAATCCCGAGCCCGATGATCCGATTGAAGCGTTTGTGCGGAACAACAAGGTTCAGGTCCTGAAACCCCATCTGGGAACCGAGCCCCGTGTGCTCTATGCGGGCATTGACCGGGAGGTCAGGTGAAATGACGAACGCCGTGACCAACATCGTCGTGGAGTTGATGCCCCATTTTGAAGGCTACGTGTACCCGAACGAAGCCACGCCCCAGCCGCTCTGGAGCATTCTGATCGTGCTTTATCCCTACATCACCGGACTGGTCGCCGGCGCGTTCATCATGGCCTCCCTGGTGCGGGTGTTCCGGGTCAAGGCGCTGGAGCCGGTGTACCGGCTGTCGATGCTGACGGCGTTCGCCTTTCTGCTCTGCGCCCCGTTGCCGTTGCTGTTTCATCTGGGACATCCGGAACGGTGCCTCGAGGTCATGATGACGCCGCATCTCACCTCGCCCATGGCCATCTTCGGATTTGTCTACGCCTGGTACCTGATGGCGGTGCTCCTGTTGGAGTTGTGGTTTGACTACCGTCGCGACCTGGTGGCTTGGGCCGAGCAAACCTCCGGCTTTAAGGGAATGCTCTATCGGTTGTTCACCGTGGGCGTGACCGACGTCTCGGAACCCGCCCTGAAGCTCGACGCCAAGATCGGCCAGTTCCTGTCCGTGGTGGGCATTCCCTCGGCTTTTCTGCTCCACGGCTACGTCGGATTCATCTTCGGTTCCGTCAAGGCCAACCCCTGGTGGGGAAACGTGCTGATGCCGATCATCTTCATCATGTCGGCCATGGTGTCGGGCATCGCGCTCTGCGTGTTCAACTACATGGTGTTGAGCTGGATTCGACGCAGGAGCATCGACATGAAATGCCTCGATGTCATGGGGATGTTCCTGTTTTACGCGCTGGTCATGGATGCGGCCATCGAGGGGCTGGACTGGATCCATCGGGTCTACTCCGCCGAGGAGGGGTTCAAGATCATGGAATACATGGCGAAGGAGAAGCTATTCTACACCCTCAATCTGGGTCAGGCCCTCATGGGAACGCTGGTGCCGCTGCTGCTGCTGGGCAGCCTGCAGATACGCGCATTGCGGCAGCGTGCGCCCGAGTGGCTCCGGCGACGCCTCTATTTCATCGGATCCGTTCTGATTCTCATCGGCGTGCTGGCGATGCGCTGGAATGTGGTGATCGGCGGTCAGTTCTTTTCCAAGAGCCTGCGCGGCGTGATGAGTTACAAGATGGAATTCGCCGGTTTGGAGGGCTGGTTCATGGGAGGACTCATGCTGGCCCTGCCCTTCATCATCCTGACGGTCTTGATTAAGCTCTTCCTGTCTGAGAAACTCCCCTCCGCCGGACATTATGAGCCGGCATCGTTGAAGCCTTGAACCCGTTTCGCGAGTTGCGTCGTTTGTCTGGAAACCGCCCACATGAGCACTGAAAGTCCACTGCCCAAGAATCCACGCCCTTCGTTGCTGAAGAATTGGCTGAGCATGACCGGCGTGGTCATCATCATCGGCAGCGCGTTTTCCTTCTTCCTGTTGTTCGCGATGGATGTGCTGGCCAGGACGCCCAATCCGTATCTGGGTATCCTGACCTACTTCGTGGCGCCGGCCTTCTTCTTCCTGGGTCTGACGCTCACGATCATCGGCGCGTTGTGGGAACGGCGGAAGCTGGGTCACACCGTTGGCACGCTGTTGCCCAGAATGGTGGTGGATTTGAGCCGGCCCCGGGATCGCAAGATCATGGGGATTTTCCTGGTCTGTACCGTCCTGTTCCTGCTGGTCAGTGCCATGGGCAGCTACCATACCTATCACTTCACCGAGTCCACCACCTTCTGCGGCGAGGCCTGTCACACCGTGATGGAGCCGGAAATGGTCACCTACCAGCATGGTTCCCACGCCCGGGTCAGTTGCACCGAATGCCACATTGGCAAGGGCGCCTCCTATTTCGTGAAATCGAAACTGTCCGGGACCTACCAGCTTTACGCCGTGGCCTTCAACAAATACCCGCGTCCCATTCCCACCCCCATCAAAAACCTGCGTCCGGCCCAGGACACCTGCGAGCAATGCCACTGGCCGGAGAAGTTCGTCGGCGATCTGGACCGCACCTACAACTACTTTCTTGGGGACGAGGCGAACACCCCGTACAGCCTGAGAATGACCATGAAGGTGGGCGGGGCGGATCCCACACGCGGACCGGTCGGCGGCATTCACTGGCACATGAACGTCGGCAACAAGGTCGAATACCTCGCCAGCGACCCCTCCCGGACCGTCATTCCCTGGGTGCGCATGACCGATGGGCTGGGGGTGGTGACTGTGTTTACGGCGCCTGGCTTCACCAATGAAGTGGACGCCTCGGCGATCCGCACGATGGATTGCATGGATTGCCACAACCGTCCGGCCCATCGTTACATGAGCCCCAATCAGGCGGTGAACCTGGCGATGAGCCTGGGCCAGATCGATCCGCAAATCCCCTCCATCAAAGCCAATGCCGTGGAAGTGCTGACGCGGGAATACAGTTCGAACACCGAAGCGGAGGAGGGCATCGCCACGACCCTTTCGCAGCTCTACCCGGACGATCAACGCATTCGGCAGGTCATCACCGAGGTGCAGAGCATCTATCGCAAGAACTTCTTCCCCGAGATGAAGGCCGACTGGCGCGCCTATCCCGACCACATCGGCCATCAGCAATGGCCCGGCTGCTTCCGCTGTCATGACGGCGAGCACCGCACGGCGGATGCAACGCGGACCATCAAGGCCAACGACTGCAACTCCTGTCACACCATCCTGGCCCAGGGAAGCGGGGAGGAGTTGATGCAGCTGACCCCTCAGGGCCAGCCTTTCAAGCATCCGGGCGACGAGGTTGAAGGGCTTTGCACCGACTGCCACGACGGGACCTTCTGAGCGGAGCGGGCAGGGCTGGCCGGGGTGTCCGCTGTCGCCAAACCGGCCGGGAACTTTGGCGCCCTCGCATTCCGGCCTTGGCTTGGAGCGGCGGCCCCGATTAAGATATCTTCATGCACATTCTTCAACGCCACTGCCAGCTGATGAACAACTGATTCTTTATGAAAGACTATCACGCCGCCGACATCCGGAATTTTTCAATTGTGGGACATGCTTCCAGCGGGAAGACCATGTTCAGTGAGGCCATGCTGGCCTGCGCCGGGGAGATCAACCGCATGGGCTCGATCGAGGCCGGGAACACGGTGTCCGACTATCACGTCGCGGAGCAGCATCGGAAGATCTCCGTCTCCTCCACCCTGATGCATCTGGAGTGGTTGGGGAAGAAGTTCAACCTCATCGACTGTCCCGGCTACTCGGATTTCATCTGCGAGAGCCTGGGGGCTCTGCGCGCGAGCGACCTTGCGCTGGTGGTGGTTCACGCCGCCCACGGCGTGAGCGTGGGCACCGACACGGTCTGGAAGTTCGCCGACCAGTCCGGCATCCCGAAGATGATCGTGGTCAACGCCCTGGACAAGGAGGGGGTGAGCTTCGAGCGGATTCTGGAGGATTGCCGTTCCCACTTCGGGCCCCGCGTGTTTCCCATGAGCTTGCCCGTCAATCCCGGACCCGGATTCAGCAAGCTGCTGGACGTGCCCCGCAGCGAGATCACGACCTACGCCACGGATCAGAGCGGCAAGTTCACCGAGGAGCCCGCCACCGGCGAGTGGGCCGAGCGGGTCAGCAAATTACACGAGGAGCTGATTGAATTCATCGCCGAGGCGGATGATACGCTCATGGAGAAGTGGATGGAAAAGGGGACGTTGACCGAGGACGAACTGCGGGCCGGGCTCCACGCCGCCGTGCAAAAGCAGTCCTTTATCCCCCTGTTCTGCACCGCCGCCACCAGCAACGTGGGCGTGGCCCGGGTGATGGACTTCATTTCCAAATACGGATCCTCCCCGGTGGATCGCGCCCGGGTGGAGGCCGAGGACCTCAGCGGCCAGCTCGTGCAGGTGGTTCTCGACGAGAAGGAGGATGCCGCGGCTTATGTTTTCAAGACGCAGTCCGAGGCGCAATTCGGGGAGATGAGCTTCTTCCGTGTTTACGCCGGCCAGGTGAAATTTGGCGGGGAGATGTACAATACCGACCGCAACGTCAGCGAAAAGGTGGGTCAGGTGTACATCGTCAACGGAAAGAACCGGGCGAATGTGCCGGTACTCAACGCCGGGGATATCGGCGCGGCGGTGAAGCTCCGGGACACGCACACCGGCAACACGCTCTGCGGCGGAAAGCGGCAGGTGAAACTTCCCAAGGTCACGTATCCCAAGCCCAACGTGCTCTCGGCACTGGTGATCAAGGTCAAAGGCGAGGAGGACAAGATCGCCACGGGCCTGGCCGCGCTCCATGAGGAGGACCCTTCGTTCAGCTATCACGTCGATCCCGAGCTGCACCAAACGGTGCTCGCGGGCCAGGGGGAGCTGCATCTGGACGTGGTGGCCGAGCGGCTCCGGCGCCGTTACAAGGTGGACATCGATCTGACCGCCGCGAAGATTCATTATCGTGAGACCATCAAGTCCCGGGCGGAATCCAAGTATCGTCACAAGAAACAGACCGGTGGGGCGGGGCAGTTCGCCGAGGTCTGGATGCGCATCGAGCCGAAGGCGCGGGACACGGGCGTCGAGTTCACCCAGTCGCTCGTGGGTCAGAATGTCGATCGTGTGTATGTGCCCTCGGTGGAGAAAGGGGTGAACGCCGCCTGCAAGGAAGGCATCCTCGCCTGGCACCGCATCGTGGATGTGAAAATCGATTTCTACGACGGCAAGATGCATCCGGTGGATTCCGGCGACGTCGCCTTCCAGATCGCCGGCAAGGAGGCCTTCCGGGAAGCCTTCCTGGCGGCCAGGCCGTGCCTGCTCGAGCCCGTGCACAAGCTGCAGATCCGCGTGGTCCAGCCGCCGGGGCAAGGTCATGGGCATGGAGGCGGATGGCGCGTTGCAGGTGGTGACCGGCGAGGTGCCGGCCCGCGAGTTGCATCACTACGCCACCGTGTTGCGTTCACTGACCGGTGGACGCGCCGTGCATACCGAGGAATTCAGCCATTACGAGGAAATGCCACGCGAGCTGGAGGCCAAAGTGATCGCCGAGGCCAAGGCGGCGAGGCAGAACCACGATTGACCGGATGGCGCGCCGGGTGTAGTCGCTTCTCCGGGGGCGGAGTTGCAACCCTGGTGCCTGCGGACCATCGCCTGGGCCCGGTTCAGCGTGCGGCCCAGGGGGGAGGCTCGGTGAGCTGATACAACA
>JALOTU010000028.1 GCA_025457725.1 Verrucomicrobiota bacterium | reverse complement strand
CTGTCGGTTTGACACCCTCGCTTGCTACGGCTTCTGCAACTCACCCAGGTAGCGCTGCCGCCACTCCGATCGCGAGCGCTTGCCACGCTGGTTGACGCCAAGTGAATCGAGGACCCGCCATTCGCGCGGCATCTGCCAGGGAGGCAGTCGGGATTGGAGAAACTCGGTCAATTCGGAGGGTGCGACATCCGAGCTCAAGGTCAGACAGGCAACAATAGTTTCATTCCTCAAATTGTCCGATGGAACGCCAAACACCAGGCAGTCCTTGACTGCCGGATGCAGGGAGATAACGCGTTCCACTTCCTCAGGCACCAGCTTGCGCCCCGCCACGTTGATCCGGTCGCAGGCACGTCCGCGAAGGTAGACCAAACCATCGCGGACCTCGCCCAGGTCCCCACTGTGGAAAACGCCGTCACCCAGTGCCGGATCCGAATCGGGCCAGTAAGTGTTTCCAACCGCACCGCTCTGCACCGTCAGACAACCGTCCGACTCGACCCGCACCGTCACGCCCGTCAGCGGGCTCCCAGCCAATGAAGCCTCCGGGCGCGGCTCCGCCGTCTGGTCATAGGCAATCCCTCCACATTCGCTCGAACCATAGAAGTTGTGGATCTTCACGCCCGTCGACTCGAATGCTGCGCGTTCCAGGGATGCGGGCAAGGGAGCGCCTGCGGAGATTGCGATCTCCACACGGCGGGTGACAATTCCCGCATCCAACCACGCCTTCCAGAGGGCGGGAACGGCTGGGAGCGCCACGCTGGGCGCCTGCTCAGCGGCGATTCGGACTGACTCAGGAAGCCCGGACGCCGCGAGCAGCAAGGGAATTCCCTTCAACAAACAGGGCAGCACAAGATTGGAGAACCCGTACGAGTGCGCCAGGGAAATCGCCCCCACATTGGGCAGCGCCGGCTTCAATCCCATGGAGGCAACGATGTGTTCACAGTCCGCGGCAAGTTGATCGGCAGTAAAGGCAATCATCCTCGGCGCCCCCGTGGTGGCCGAGGTGCTCTTCAGATGCACGATCTGTTTTCCGGGCCAAGCGGCGATCTTCGGCAGAAGCTGTCCGGGCTCCAATGGCACC
Organism: Verrucomicrobiota bacterium; assembly: GCA_025457725.1. Lineage (GTDB taxonomy): Bacteria > Verrucomicrobiota > Verrucomicrobiia > Limisphaerales > DSYF01 > JALOTU01. The sequence goes on along the minus strand of JALOTU010000028.1, from coordinate 10,586 downwards.
ACCACCTTTCCCTCCCGCCAGCCGGCCAGAACCGAAAGCAGGAACGCACTCCCCCTGGCATTGGCAAAGACGCACGGGCCGTTCCCCGCCGGCGTTCGGGCGGCGGCTTCAGCCAGTTCCGCGAACGTCCAGTTTCGATCCGATGCCCCATCCCAGAGTGCAAGGCGATGGGGGTCGGTATCGACGGTTTCCAGCCAGCGTTCGTAGAGCATTGTCAGCTACGTAGCTCAAGGCTAGGTTTCGAGGCAATGAATTTTGCATTGCGTATGCGAGAAAGTGCAGCAGCTCCCCTTCCTTGCAAGCAGGACACGTCCACAGCCACGAAGCCACCCACACAGGTGCGCCTGCCCCCAATCAGCCCGCTGCCGCCCGGCTGCACACCCCAAGGGGTGCAAAACCGGACGCGATTCCCAACCGCAGCCCTTCTCCTGGTGATGGCGCTCCTGCTTTCCGCCTGCGCCACCAAACGATCCGCCCTGCCGGCAAATGCCCGACCCTTTCAGTTCGAAACCGATACGTTTGCCTACGCCAACGAGCTCGTCTGGGAGTATTATTACGATGAAAACGGACGGTGGCGGCATCGGAAGAACCTGGAGGAACCGGACTACACGCATCATTGTTTTGTCGTTGCGCGCTCCGCGCGTCAGTTCTTTCAACACGCGCGCTTCGACCCTTTGCAACCCAAGACGGACGACGACTCGTATCGCCGGTTGATCCGGGAGGTCATTTCCCGTGATCCTGCAGATGACACCGCGGACCAAGACCGGGTTGTGATTCCGGGTTACCCGGATCTCCGGTCCTTCAGCGAGGCCAAGGAGGAATTGCTCAAGGCAACCTGCGGCGGGATCTGGCAAAGCTATTTTCAAAGAGGCCACTGGCGGATGATCTTTCCCTTTTCCCGAGACGGGCAGGAAGCCGAGGCCAGGGCGCTGGTCACCGCCATCGAGAGCAACCGCCCCCCCATCGTTCACGTGGTCACGTTCCCCAAAATCCTCATCAATCATTCCCTCCTCCTTTATGCGGTTGACCAGGAGGACGACACCCTCACGTTTGCAGCCTATGATCCCAACCAACCTGAGTCTCCGGCAGTCCTGAGGTATGACCGCACCCTCAAGCAATTCACCTTTCCAGCCAACGACTATTGGAAAGGCGGCAGGCTGAATGTCTACGAAATCTATCGGTCATGGAATTATTGAGGCCTTGCCAGCCGACGGCCTTCCCCTGCGCGGTTCCTGCCTGTGATGCCCCGGTCCTTCGGGCGTCGGAATCGCCTGCCTCCTTTCCGCTGGAAATCAAGTTAACGGCCACTATGATCGCCCTGTGACGCCGACCTCCTATCGAGTGCGCAGAGCAGTTGTCGACGACCGGGATGCCCTGGTTGCCCTGTGGGAAACCATGAAGTTGCCCGCTGGCGAACTGGAGAAGCGCCTGACGGAATTCCAGGTTGCAGTCAATGAGCACCAGGAAATCGTTGGCGCGCTCGGCATTCGACTCGCCTCCAAACACGGACAGCTCCATAACGAGGCATTCACGGACTTCGCCCAGGCTGACAGCATTCGGGAGGCGCTCTGGGAGCGGATGCAATCCGTGGCCACGAACCATGGTTTGGTGCGACTGTGGACGACGGAATCGGCCCCGTTCTGGAGCCGGTCGGGATTCGCCCCTGCCGGTGGCGACGAGCTGAAGCGGTTGCCCAACCCCTGGGAAAAAGCTGGTGAAAGATGGCTCACGCTCAAACTGCGGGACGACCCGGAGGAGATAATGAACGTCGATCAGGAATTCGCGATGTTTATGGAAGCTGAAAAACAGCGTTCCCGTCAAATGATGGACCAGGCGAAGATGCTAAAGCTCCTGGCAACCTTGCTGGCCATTGGGCTGTTTCTCATCGTCATCAGCATCGGCGCCTGGATGGCGATCAAGAACCCGAGCCTGCTCCGCCGTTGAGGGAAGAATAAAGTCGTCCGCATGATAAGAACTGCGCACGAGCGGTCCGCTGGCCACATGGATGAACCCCATCGCCCGAGCCTCCTCGGCCAGGGCCTTGAAATGTTCCGGGGCAACAAACTCCACCACCGGCAGGTGCTTCAGTGTGGGCTGGAGATACTGTCCCAAAGTCAATAAATCGCACCCCACAGCCCGAAGATCACCCATCGCCTCAATCACTTCCTCCCATCGTTCACCCAATCCCAGCATCATCCCCGATTTGGTGTAAACTTCCGCACCTCCCCGCTGCTTGACTTTGCGAAGCACGCTGAGAGATCGGTCGTACGTGGCGCGATGCCGCACCTCAGGAGTCAACCGACGCACCGTTTCCAGATTATGATTGAAAATCTGGGGCCGGGCTCCGAGAACCATGGCAATGCTGGAATCCTTGTCCAGAAAATCCGGAGTCAGCACCTCGATGACAATTCCGGGATTCAGCCGTCGGACTGCGTCGATGGTGCTTTTGAAATGCAGGGCGCCCCCATCGGCCACATCGTCGCGCGCCACAGCGGTAATCACCACGTGTCGAAGTCGCATCCTGCGGGCCGCCTCCGCCACGCGCAGGGGCTCCTCGGGATCCAGCGCCAGCGGCTTCAGCGTGCTGACCGCGCAAAAACCGCAGGCGCGGGTGCACCGGTCTCCGCCGATCATGAAGGTCGCCGTACCCCGCTGCCAGCATTCCCAGTGATTGGGGCATTTGGCACTTTCGCAAACCGTGTGTAATCTGAGCTCCTCGAGCAAGGAGCGGGTGTGGGCAAAGCTTGCCGTCGTCGGCAGCCTGGTGCGCAACCACGCAGGCAGACGCGGACGCACTGCGGGTTCAACGGTGGGAGTGCTCGTCATGCTTTGCTTCCAGTTTCCTCCAGAAACCAGCAAGTTCATCCGGACCAAAATCCGCGAGGATTTCGCCATCCACATCAATGACGGGCGAACAATCCTGCCCGCTCAGCCGGATCATCTCCTCGAAGGCCTCTTCATCAGCAATGACATCAATAACCTCAAAACCAATGCCCCGTTCCTCCAGCCAGTGCATGGCCCGACGGCACCAGCCGCAATACGGCTTGATGAAGAGGCGAACACGCTTCGGATTCACAGTTTGAGTCTTCATCCCAATTCAACAAATTGCTCACACAACCGCAGCCAATTCATGCCTGCTGCCGGCCAATCTGCGCCGCATAATCCTGTGCGGAGAGCAGCAGGTCCACTTCGCCGGCTGAGGACAATTTGATCCTGTAGAACCAGCCGTTCGCGTAAGGTTCCCGATTCACCAGGGCCGGATCATCGACGACGGCCTGGTTCACCGCCGTGATTTCCCCGCTGACCGGAGAGTAAATATCGCTGGCGGTCTTCACGGACTCGACCACGGCCACCGCTTCGCCCGCTTTGACAGATCGACCCACAGCGGGCAGCTCTACAAATACCACGTCCGTAAGCTCAGCCTGGGCGTGATCGCTGATACCCACGGTCGCCGTGCCTTCGTTCACCCGGACCCACTCGTGAGATTTCGTGTATTTCAGATCGTCGGGAATGTTCACCATAAAAAGTCGTCGGAAAACGGACGCCGACATTCAGACAGGCCGGGCAGGATGCGTCAAACCGGTTTTCGATAAATCGGCTTCTTGACAACCGTCGCCGGAGCCCGACGACCGCGAATCTCGATTTCCAATGAGCCCCCAACCCGGGCGTAATCAGGTTCGACGTAACCCATGCCGATGCCGAGCGACAGCGAGGGACTTTGGGTTCCGCTCACCACCCGGCCGATACGCTTTCCGTCCGGTCCACTGCTCCAGATGGGATACCCGGGACGCGGCGGCGCTGACTTGCCGGTCATCTGGAATGCGACGCACCGTTTCCCGACACCCCCTGTTTTCTGCCGTGCCAATGCCTCCCGGCCAACGAAGGCCCCCTTCTCCAGAGCCACGAACGAGCCGAGGCCCGCCTCGATGGGAGTGGTTTGCTCGTCAAGCTCGTGGCCGTAGAGCGGATAGCACACCTCCGTGCGCAATGTGTCCCGTGCGCCCAGCCCACAGGGCTTGAGGCCATGACTTTGCCCGGCGGCCAAAAGACCCTTCCAAACGGATTCCAGTTTGGCCGCGGGAACGACCACCTCGAATCCATCCTCGCCAGTGTAGCCGGTCCGCGCAATGTAAATGGCGCAAAAGTCGTGGATAAACACCCCCACCTGGTTCTTCTTCAAATCGGAGGGTCGCTTCACCTCCGTGCCCCCACAACTGGCGCTCGGGAAGGCAACATCGATGAACTCTTGAACCGCCGGTCCCTGCACCGCAACCGCCCCGTAGTCCTCGGACGCATTCTTCACGTCAGCGCGTCCGGCATTGCGCAATTCCAGCCAGGCCATGTCCGCCTCAATCCGCGACGCATTGATGATCAGCAGAAAATCATTCGCGTTCATGCGGTAGGCGTACAGATCATCGATCACCCCTCCCCGCTCGTTGCACATAAGGGTATAGTGGCCCTGCCCCGGGGCCAGTTTTCGCACGTCATTGGTAAGCGCGGCGTTCAGAAATTCCTCGGCGGCAATGCCGCTCACGATGACTTCGCCCATGTGCGAAATGTCGAAAAGGCCGGCCGCATTTCGGACGGCCTGATGCTCCTCGACGATGCTGGTGTAATAGACCGGCATCTCCCAGCCACCGAACTCGATCAGCTTGCCGCCCCGTTCGAGGTGAGCGCCATACAAGGGTGTGCGTTTCAGCATGAGCACAGCCTATCCGGTGGTTGCCCCCGTGGAAAGCCGATCGTCCCCAGGGCCACCCAGGCTGGAAATCGTTGGTTGAGCCCATGCGGGCTGCCTGCTGCTGCGACGTCCGGAGTTTGCTGCCGGCAACCATGGATGTGCCGACGATTTCCACTTTCCTTTGATGACCCACGGCTTATCGTGGTCGCGTGACATCACGGACGTTCGCATCAGAAATCAAAACTGCACTCAAGGCCTACGACCACCACGTGGTCGCCTTGGGGAAATCCAACGCAGAGTTTAAGACCACCCTGGATTCGCTCATGAAAAAGGCGCTCCAAGCCTATGAAAGCCGCGGCGAGGGCATGCGGCACGGGATCGCGCTGGACAAGGAAATCACGGTAATCCTCAGCCAGGGTGACGGCGCTCGTCCGTTGTGCGGAATCTATTTCAATCTCCACTCACCCTACCGACGCGAATCCCTGCCCAAAACCGTCAAACCCATTTCAGGCGGCAAACATGGGGAACCAAGGTGACCGACACTCACCGTTCCGACGACGGGGGAACGGCGTATTGCTGGAATGCCTGGATTGGATCAAGACGGTGGTGATGTGGCCGAACGGAGCGTTACCGGTCGCGAATCTCATCGCCCGTCCGGCAATCCCCGGTGCGAATATCGGCAACGGTGTGGTCGTCCCTTTGCGGCCCGGTGACGACCAGTTCAGCGACCTTCAAACCCTGCCGGTAAACAAACAGCTTCGAGCCCTCGGCGGGGATTCGGCCCAGAGGAAAACGTAGCACGACAAAACGCCCCACCTCGTTCACAGACACCACGGTGCCGGTCAACATGTCATCTGGAGTGACGATCAGTTCGGGTTTTGCCTCGGGTGCCGTCGGCACGTTGGCTGCCGGCTGAACCGACACGGGCTCCACGGCAGGCGGCGCCGATTGTGGGCTCGAAAGCGAAGCCCCGAGGTGTTCGGAGGGGTCAGGCACATCCGAGTAAACCGGAGCACTCTTGGGTGTCGAACAGCCGCCGATTAACGCGACCGCGGCAAGCGCCAAAATCGATCCCAGGACATTGAGCAGATTCATGACCCGAGTTAACGCCCGGTGTAAGCGCCGGTCAATTAACATTTGCAGCTTCCCTGTGACCAGGTTGATGGCTGTCAGGAGATGCTACCCGGGAACAGGCCCCGCGTGTTGCAGGGTTCCGCCCTCAATCCTTTTGGGATGATGAAGGATGCTGGCGGGAAATCCGAACTCGGGGGCGGACGGGAATGCCTGCAGGCCCTCCCTGCCCCAGCACCACCCCCACAATCACAAACACCATGGCCAAGCCAAACGTCGGAGTGATCGATTCTCCCAGGGTGAAGTGGGCCCACGCCATGGTGCAGATCGGAATGAGGTTGTTAAACAAATAGACCCGGCTGGTCGGCCAGCACCGCAAGGCACGGTTCCAGAGCCAATATGCGATCACGCCGCCGCAGACAATGCAGTAGCCCTGAACCAGCAACAGCGGCATCCGCAGCGGCGGAATGGACGAACCCAGCTCCAGCAAGGCAGGCACAAGCAGGAGCAGGCCCGCCCTCCACATGGTGTGTGCCGTGATCTCGGCGCCGGACAGTTTCGTTCCCAGCCGACGGCATTCATGCCCATACCACGTCCATATGAAACTGCACGAAAGGCCCATCGCCTCGCCAAGCCAGCTGGTGACCCCTCCTCTGAGTGACGGCAGAAACAAAACGGCAATCCCAACCAGGGCAATGACGGCCCCGGCGTAGCGCCACAGCGCTGTCCGGTTTAAGGAAAAGCCCTGTTCCCAAACGGCCGCCCACAAGGGCGCGGCACCGAGATACAAGGCCGCGTGCGATGCCGGAATCCGCTGGAGCGTACTGTTGAATAGGACGATGTAGAGCGCCAACACCATTCCGCTTCGAAACCAAAGGGCGCGTCTCACCGCGGACTCGAAACCAGCCAATGGCCTGGCTTTTCCCGCCCAGGCGAGCAAACCATGCAGAAGGAGTCCCGCCAGGAGAAAACGGCTTGCCCCCGTTAGAATAGGAGGCCAGGAAGTGACCAGATATTTGGTTCCGACGTTGCTCGCTCCCCAAAGAATCACCGCAATGACCAGGCTGGCTGCCAGACCCGCGTTGGGATGTTTGCTCGACACCCCGGCCTTATCTCAGGCCGTCAGGAAGGCGGAAAGTGAAATGTGGCCGGAGCTCGATGCGATACCCCCCAGAAAACCGGCCCGCGGTAAGTGGTGACAGGCTCAAAAGCGGAATGCAGGATCCTCACACCTCCACCACGGGCAAGGATCAGCCAGCCTCAATCCTCCGCCTTCCGACCACGCTGCAGTAAATCCCGAACGGTCTCCCGGGGTGTCTTGCCCTCATAAAGCAACGCGTAAACCTCATCAATAATCGGGGTTTCCACCCTGAGCCGGCGGGACAATTGAAACGCGGCGCGCGCGGTGGGATGGCCTTCAGCCAGTTTCGGGTGCGACGCGGCGATTTCCTCCATGGTTTCCCCCTTGCCCAGACGCTCGCCCAGATCACGGTTTCGGCTTTGTCGGGAGAAACAAGTCAGCACCAGGTCGCCCATGCCACTGAGTCCCGCAAAGGTCTCCGCCTGCGCGCCGCAAGCCACCCCCAAACGCCGCATTTCCGCCAGTGCCCGGGAGACCATTGCCGCCTTGGTGTTGTCGCCGTATCCCAGCCCATCCCCGACCCCGGCGCCGATGGCCATGACATTCTTCAGCGCCCCTCCCAATTCCACACCCAGCGGGTCCATGCTGCGATACACGCGAAATTCCGGCCTGTGAAACAGGCCCTGAACTGTCTTGGCGAGAGATTCCGATTCACAGGCACACACGACGGACGTGGGAATTCCCAATGCCACTTCCCGGGCAAAACTGGGCCCGGAGAGCGCGGCAACCGGATTCCCGGGCAGGCACTCCTTGAGCACCTGGCTCATGGTTCTGCCGGTTTCGTACTCGATCCCCTTGGTCACAGTCACCAGCGAGGCCAATGAATCCTTCAATCCGACAGCGACCTTCCGGAACACCGTTGAAGGCACCGCGAACACCAGACACTCTCGACCGCGCACCGCCTTGTCCCAGTCCGGCTCCACGTTCCAGCCTGTGGGCAATGGTACGCCCGGCAGGTAATGCTCACTGCGCCCCTGGCGCAACTCGTCCAGCAGCCGGGGGTCGATATCCCACACGGTGACCGAATTCCCGTTCTCATACAACACCTTGGCCAGAGCGGATCCCCAGGCCCCGGCTCCAATCACAGTAACCTTCACGGACGTGGACCTTTCGGCTGTTTGCAAAAGGAGATCTGGCTTTCAGTTCCGGCCATCAACCTCAGAATGTTGGAGCGATGCTTGAGAATGGCCATGGCGCCAAGCAGCGAGGTGATCAGAGTGAGGGCCCGATCGCCCCCGCTGGTGAACCAGGTGGCCACAGGCAGGACTGCTGCCGCGGCAATGGACCCCACCGAAACATAGCGTGTCAGCACAAACAGGATCACCCACACCGCCAACCCAATGAGCAAGGCCCAGGGAACAAGTGCCGTCAAGGCCCCGGCAGAGGTGGCGATTCCCTTGCCGCCCCGGAAACCCAACCAGAGGGGGAAATTATGTCCCAACACCGCGCATACGGCAGCAACCAGGCCCGGTGCAACCGTGTCCGCATCCACAGCCTGCAGTTGGAATAGCACCCGAATCAAGAACGGCACCGCCAGACAGGCCCCAAGTCCTTTGAGGAAGTCTATCACCAAGACACAGCCCCCCCACCCCCGGCCCAGCACCCGGAAGGCATTGGTGGCTCCAATGTTTCCAGAACCCACCGTCCGGATGTCGACCCCTCTTGCCCGGGCGACGAGATACCCGGTGGGAAGGGATCCCAAAAGATAGGCCGCCAGGGCGGTGAAAATGTAACCGTACGCAGGCACGCGACGCAGTCTAAGGACGCCCATCGGCAGGTTCAACGCACAAAAACAGGGGGCCATCCCACACTTGGAGCAATTGCATCCCGGCACCGCTCGGGGGACATGACGGGCACAGGACACACAGCGGACTCACGGGACGCCGGAAGCTCGCGCTCCTGCAAAGTCGCCAACGCAATCCAGCTGCCTCGAAGAGAAATCGAACCGGGCGAATCTCGCGCCAAAGTCGCTTTTGCTTTGCCGTATCCTGATAACCCACACTAGTCTGGTAGATCACGACCAGCGCAATTCCCGCATGAAGCCCGGAACGATTGGAGAACCTAACCTCGCAGCCCTGATTGGATCGGGCATCGGGTCCATCTCAGGACTCATCGCTGTAGGCGTGGCCCCGTCCGTCATCGAACACAACCCCCGACTCCTGTTGGCTCATCCCACCATCGGGCTGTTTTGCTTCGCTCTCGGGGGTCTTTTCGGCTGGTTTGTGGGCGGTTGGTTGGGCAGGAGACTTTCCCATCCATCTCGCCAGCAGCAGGGTTATGTTCTGGGCGGGGTGATTGGCGGCCTCATCCCCTTCGCCGCTTTCGTATTGCTGGGCTGGTTCCTCTGGACCCATTAGCAACGGCTCCCCGAACGGGTTGGAACCCTGACTACACCCCGCGATTCGCTCTCCAAAGCAGAACGCCGCCCACCAGCTGAAAGAGAAAGTTGGGAAGCCACAAAATCAGGTGAGGAAAATACTGTGGTCGGGTCTCGAAGGACTGTCCCAAAATGATGAAGCTGTAATATACCAGCACCAACACCAAACCGACCGCGACTCCCACGTTGGTTTCCCGCCGGTGCACCCGTATGCCCAGCGGAATGCCGATCAAAGTGAACCCGATGCAGGCGAAGGAAAAGGAGACCTGCCGGTGCATCTGAATCCGCAGCGGTGCGGTCACCTCGGATTCCATCCTGGACCGTGCGCTTCCCGCCTCCCCCTCGGTGAACGGGGTCTCCCGCATGCGGGTGCGCACATCCGCCAACTCCTGTCGCAATTGCCGGAACGTCATGTCGCTGATGTTGATCTCGTCGCGTTGGGGACGTCGGATGGGCAATGACATGATCCAGGTCCCCATCGCCCCGGTGTTTCCCTCTCCATCAGCCCCAATGGACACAATTTGGGCGTCTGACAATTCCAAGCGGATTGATTGGTTGGCCAGATCCGGGGTCAGCACCCCGCGTGGGGCCAGCACGGTGACCGTTCTTTCGTTCCCGTCATCCATCACAAACATCATCACATCCCTCAACTGGCCCTCCTTGTTCTCCTTGATGTAAAAAATGTGATTCTTGAAATCCTTGATGAAGCGGCCGGCCGGCATTTGCTCGGTGCCCGCTCGAAGCGCCGCCTCAAAGAGAATCTCCTTGTAAGCGACCCGGCTCCTCGGCCCCAGATCCATGGTCACCCAGGCGCTCAAACCACTGAGGAGGACACTCAGCAACAGGATGGGAACCACGAGGGACACCAGACTGATGCCGCTGGCTCGCGCCGCAGTCAGCTCCTGGTCCGCGCTAAACCTGCCGAAGGTCAGCAATGTGGCGGTGAGCATGCCCATCGGCAACGCGAAGACCCAGACGAACGGGATCAGCAAACCAATCGACTGGGCAACCATCCAAAAGGAGGCACGGCCGCTGACCAGCAACACCAGCACCTCCTTGAGCACATTGCCCAGCAGCAGCACAAAGGTGAACACCGCCACCGTCAAGACGAGAGAGGCGATCACCTGGCGTAGCAGATAGAAATGAAGGGTCTTCATCCGAGCTCGCAAACCCAGAATTGACCAGAACCAGGTCTGAAACAAGGAAGGAGGTTGAACGTGGTGGCTGGAGCCGGAATCGAACCGGCGACACGCGGATTTTCAGTCCGCTGCTCTACCAACTGAGCTATCCAGCCGCACGAGACTGCGGAAAATAAT
>JALOTU010000366.1 GCA_025457725.1 Verrucomicrobiota bacterium | reverse complement strand
GCGTTCAGTTACCTGCACAATCCCAACACCGGGAAGTACAAGCAATTCCGGCAGGGGCTGGATCAATTGCTCCAGGAAGGGGTCATCCAGGCGCTGTATCTGCGCAACTCGGCCAGCAAAGTCCCGCTGCTCGCCGCTGTCGGCCCGCTCCAGTTTGAAGTGGTGCAATACCGGCTGGAGAGCGAATACGGCGCCGAATCACGCCTGGAACCCGCCCCGTTCTCCGTGGTCCGCTGGCTGCCGAGGGGGACAACCGACGAGGCACTCGAGACCCTCTCTTTGCCCACCGGTTCGCGCCTGGCGTATGACATCGGGAACAACTCTGTCATCCTCTTCGCCAATGAATGGGCGGCGGACTACTTTCCCCAGACAAACCCCGGGGTTGCCCTGTCCGCACAGCCGGTGAAGATCGAGCGGGAATAGAGGCGCGACAGCCGGGTTGCCTCGAAGTCATCGACTCGGCCCGCATTTTTTTCCTTTGGCGTTCGCCAGGGGCGACTGTTTAATCAGCGGCATGCGCGATGCCTCACTTGAGTTCCTTCAAACCCTGGTCAACACCCCCAGCCCGGTCGGCCATGAATTTCGGGGGCAGCGGGTCTGGCTGGATTACGTGTCCGGCTACGCTGACGAAACCTATTCCGACGCCTATGGAAATTGTGTCGCCGTCCTGAACCCGGGCGGCTCGCCGCGGGTGATGCTGGCGGCGCACGCCGATGAAATTGCCATGGCGGTGAACTACATTGATGACAAAGGCTTTGTTTACGTTCGCAAAATGGGTGGGGTGGATCCGGCCATCACCAAGGCCCAACGGGTCACCGTTCATTCCCGCAAAGGCCCGGTCAGCGGCGTGGTTGGCAACGTGGCGCCGCACCTGACCAAGTCGGACAACGACTCGAAAAAGCTCCAGATGCACGATCTGTTCATCGACATCGGAGTCACCAGCCGGAAGGAGGCGGAGAAATGGGTGCGGATCGGCGATCCCATCACGCTGGTGGATGAGTTTCAACTGTTGCGCAACGATCTTGCCGTGGCGCGTGCGTTCGACAACCGGATCGGGACCTGGTCCGTGGCCGAGGCCCTGCGGTTGTTGTCGTCCCGGAAGAAGCTCAAGGCCGAGATCTGCGCCGTGTCCAACGTGCAGGAGGAGGTTGGTCTGATGGGCGCGCGGCAGATCGCCTATTCGCTGAAGCCGGACCTGGCGCTTGTGGTGGACGTGACGCATGCCACGGACTATCCCACCGTGAACAAGGCCCAGCATGGGGACGTGCGGCTTGGCTGCGGCCCGACGATCACCCACGGCGGCTGCAATCACCCCGGGGTGGTGGCCCGCCTGGAACAGGTGGCCAGGGCCGCCAAGATTCCGTTGCAGCACGAGGCGATGTCCGCCACCAGCGGGACGGACACCGATGTCATCTTCTGGACGCGCGGTGGAATTGCCAGCGCGCTGGTCAGCCTGCCCAACCGTTACATGCATTCCCCCGTGGAGGTCGTAAACCTGAAAGATCTGGCGATGATCCCCGACTTGCTCGCGGCCTTTGCCGTTTCGCTCAAGAAGGGCGAGCAGTTCAAAGTGAACATCTGACGGGAAAGCCGTGACGCAGCCCGCAACCCGGGGCGACGAGCTGCCGGGAGGGTTTGGACTTGAGGAATTATCGGGCGCTCTCCGTCACGGAGCCTTCCCTCCGGGCGTCCCTGCGCTCCCAGTAACCCGCCACAAAGACGCTGATTTCGTAGAGGAGGTGCAGCGGGATGGCCAGGATGAGCATCGTGAAAGGATCCCCCGACGGAGTGACAAAGGCCGAGACCACCAAATTCAGCACCACGGCATAGGATCGAAACCGTTTCAACTGCGCATATTCAAGGATCCCGATTTTCACCAGGGTCAGAATCACCACCGGCATTTCAAACGCCAGACCCATGCCCAGCATGAACTTGGTCATGAACCCGATATAGGAATCCGCCCGCCATTCATCCGCGGTGAAACCCAGCCATTTGGAAAACTGGACCGTGGCGCCCAGTGCGAACACGGACACGAGCAAATAACAAAACGCCACGCCGATCACGAACAACCCGGTGCCTACGCCAACCGCTTGATAAACAATTCGTTTCTCGTTCACCTTCAGTGCGGGCAGGACAAATTGCCCGATGAAGAGGATCAGCAGCGGTGCGGCCAGCACCAGCCCGCCGTAGATCGAGAGTTTCAGAGCCACCATGATGCCCTCGATGGGGCTGTAATTCTTGAGCACAACCAACTTCTGGCCGTGGTTGGGTCGCGGCTGGGTTTCGGGATGCAACGCCAGGACGTAGTTGGTGCCGCTCAATATGGGAACGAGGCGGATCGCCGTGACGCGATTGGTTCCGTCCGAAGGAAGCGACAACTCCTGCCAATTGACCTCGCCGATGGAATTGGTTCCCAACAGCAGCGGAACATCGGGGGTTTCCTCGTGGAAAAGAACGCTGACATTTTGCAGCGGCCAGACCATGAACGCCACCAGGTACTTGCCGGCGACCAGGCACAAGATCACGGAGACCGCCAGCACGCAGGCGCACTTGACGAGCATCCACCGAAGGTCTTCGAGATGTTCGAGGAAGCTTTTGACAGGCCCGCCCTCTTCCTCGGGTTCGGGAGACAATTCGTCGTCAGGGTTCGCCATGGAACCTGAAGAAACCGGGGGCTAATTGATCTTGGATACGAGCGGGTCGGAGGTGTCGGAATCCTCGGCTTCGGACCGGGTCGCAGGCGGAGTCTTCCGCGGCTGCGTGGTTTGAGAAGGTGGACGCGAAACAGGTCTGGACGGGGGCTCTTGCTCGATGGCCTGCTGAATCTCATCCTGAACTTCGCGCGATGCCTTCTTGAATTCCTTGATGCCCTTGCCCAGCCCTCCCATCAACTCGGGAACCTTCTTGGCCCCGAAGAGCACCAGGACGACAACGACAATACCCGCGATTTCCCATCCTCCAAGCATAGCTATTAAGAGTTCGTTCATTAACCATGACAATCTAGACCCAGTATTTGTTCACTGTAAAGCAGCATAACGGAACATCACGCCGGCTGCCGGGTTGCCCGGAGCGCTCCAGTTTCCGATGTGACCCATTGCGGTGGAAGAGGATGGATGAGGCTGGGTGGCTGCCGGGGCGCGGCGGAGGAAAGATCAGATCCGAGTGGATTCAGGTTCTACGGCGGCTGCGAGGCCGGCGTGCTTTCCGATGCCCGGCTCAGTGGCGGATGATCATCGGCATGGAACGGCGCTCCAGACGGTCGCCCATTCTCCACAGCCATTCAAAGCCAGCGTTCATTCCGAGCACCGCACCAAACGCGGCTGCGACACCCCACCAGCCGAGATTTGAGAACTCCTCTTTCATTGCCCAGACGAACTGTCCCACACAGAGCACCGCCACCACGTAGAGGGTGGGTCTGCGACCGATCCGGCTGAC
>JALOTU010000027.1 GCA_025457725.1 Verrucomicrobiota bacterium | reverse complement strand
CGTCCGCCGGGGACGACCGCCTCACCGGCCGCATCCGATTGCTTGAGGACAGCAACCGGGACGGAGTCTTCGACACCTCCACCGTCTTCGCGGACAACCTGACCCGGCCATCCTCGGTCGCCTGCGCCCGCGGCGGCGTCTTTGTTGCCGGACCCACGCAGCTGCTGTTTGCGCTCGACCAGGACAACAACGGAATCGCGGATCTGCAACGTCCGCTGGTCGCATTTCAATACACATCCCCACCCGAACATCCCCATCGTTTTCCACGCGCCCTGTGCTGGGGCCCTGACCGCCGCATCCACCTGGCCCTGCCGGGCAGGGATGCCGAGGTGTCCAACCTCACGACGCCCAACAGGCCCGCCGTCAAGGTCTGGCTCGGCGGACTGTCCTTCAACCCGTTGACGATGGAACTCCGCGAGGAGGCGGGTGGGGACGCAAGCGGTATTAGCTTTGATGACGCGGGACGAAAGTTCCTATGCACCCCTTCAACATCGCTCGCGGTCGGCATGCTCACCGGTGCCGAACTCTGGCGAAACCCATTCGGACCGCCGATGCCGTCCTCCGCAGCACTCGTCCCCGCCCCACAGGGAGGCGCGCCCTTGGATTGCCTGATTTATCGCGGCAATCTGTACTCAACAAATCTCCAAGGCCAGGCCTTCCTCGCCGACCCGGTTCAGAGAACCATTTCCCTGGTGACACTGAAGGAGGGGATGTTTCATCCGCAAGGCGCCGGACCCAACGGTCCATCCCCGGTCACGTTGGTCACCAGCCGTGACCCTTCCTTTCGCCCCATGCATCTGACGGTGGGTCCGGACGACGCGATCTATGTCGCCGACCTGGCACGGGAAGTCTATCCCGGCGGAAAGCCGCCCAGAGCGGATCCCGAGAATCCGGAGCGCAAGGCTTCAGGCCGGATCTGGCGGCTGGCGCCCATGACCGAGTCCATTCCCGTCAACATCCCGCCCGACCTGACCAACGTGGTAGACCTGGCCACAGCCCTGGGCAGTTCCAACTCCTGGGTCCGCGCCACCGCCGCCCGCCTTCTGCTCGGCTATCACCAGACCAACACGGCCCCCATTCTGCGGAGCGTGTTGACGCGGGCCAAATGGCCGGTGGCCCGACTGGAAGCTTTGCGATCACTCGAAGCGTGCGGTGGCACCACCTTCCGCGACCTGGCACAGGCGCTTGCGGACAAAGACCCCACCGTACGCATGGCGGCTGTGGACTTGATTCCGCAAAGGATTCAGGATGGCAGGGTTTCCGATGCGCTCTGGGCGTCGCTGCAACACCTGTCCTCGGACCCCTCGCCGGAAGTAAGACTTCGGGTCGCACTCGTGCTGGGTTCGGTGAGGTTTCCGTCACCGCGTTACCTGTTGAGCGCAATCCGCGCGCGGAACCCCGGGGAAGAGTGGATCCAGCGCGCCCTGCTGACCGCCAGCCCGGAGAACCTCGCGGGCCTGTTCATCAAAATGATCGGAGAACCGAACATGGAAGTGGCCCAACCGGGCCACGATCTGCTCCAACAGCTCGCCCTGAGCATCGGACTGGCCGGCCGGCGCGGTGATGTCTCCGATTGTCTGCGCGCGATGCTGGACATGAACCTGGACCGGGACGTGTCCTACCCTCTGGTCAGCGCCTTCGGGGCGGGCGCCAATGGGCGAGGCAGCACCCTGCCCGACTCGGACGAAGCCCGATACTGGGTCTCGATCGCCTACGCCGCGCTGAATGTGGCGGTGTCCGGCGGGGATGACCAGTTGCGAGCCGAAGCTGTCAAGGTCGTGGCGGCCTGCATCGGCCCGCAATTCGAGGCCGACGACTACCTGCTCGTGCTGTTCACCCCCCGGCTTCCGTTGCCCATGCAGATCCCCGTGATCCGGGCATTGGCCGCCCGGGGGTCGGACCGCGACTACGAGGCGCTCACTCAACGCTGGCATTTGTGGGAGGCGCGCGAGCAACTGGCGACGCTCAACGCCTTGTTGGAACGCGAGGCGGGAGCGGAGGCGCTGCTGCGAGCCCTTGAGGATGGCCGCATCCCCATGAACGCTTTAACTTCGGTTCACATCAATCTCCTGCGTTTCTCGAGCAGCAGCGAGGTCCGGGCCCGGGCCGAACGGATGTTCGGGTCGACACAACCGGATCGCGGCCGGCTGCTGGGGAACTTTCTCGGCGCACTGGAGCTTCAAGGTTCGGAGACCCGCGGCCGCGACTTGTTCGCCATGCAATGCTCCTCCTGTCACCAGGCCAATGCAACCGGTGTGGGTCCGGCACCGGAGACCATGGAGCAAAAGAGCGCATTACACCTGTTGGCAGGACTGCTGGATCCTTCCAGGGAGATCGCCCCCCACCATGCCACCACGATTCTGAGACTGCGGGATGGCCGCACGGTCTGGGGAGTGGCTGATGAACGCAATCCGCTGGTCATTGACCTCCGCACCGATGCGGGCCCGCAACGCTACCTCAAAAGCGCGGTGGAAAACATGGAGCAGACCGACTGGTCGCTGATGCCGGACAACATTGGCGCCGGGTTGACGCGACAGGACATCGCCGATCTCCTGGCCTATCTCCGGGCTCCCTGAACAGAGGAGTTTCGCTCCGCCCAGCGTGGCTTCCCCCGCAATTGTAGCCATCCCCACCACGATTGTAGCCGACGAGGTGACGAGTCGCTCCTCGAAAGGCACTCCTCACGTTGTGCGCTACAAGCGGCGCGCCATTGCTCCCGTCCTCCCCGCATTTGTAGCCGACGAGGTGACGAGTCGTTGCAGTCGAGGAGGTGACGAGTTGTTCCCCGGAAGGCGCTCCTCACATTGTGCGCTGTAAGGGGGACGCAACACAGGGAGCAGGCCTGCGGGTGCTGATTGCAAAGAAAATGCCGGCTCTTGACCTCCTCCCGGCGACTGCCTAGCCTTGTGGTGGTTGGTGGCCGTAGCTCAGTTGGTAGAGCTCCAGATTGTGGTTCTGGCTGTCGCGGGTTCGAGCCCCGTCGGTCACCCCATCCCTCTCCGTTCATGGTGAACAGGACGACCACGCAGACCATCGTCACCTTGGGCTTCGCCTGTGTTCTGACGGGTTGAGCCAGCTACAAGCCGGCGCCCGCCTCCTACCAGCCGCAAATCGAACGCGCCCTGCATGAGACCAACGGCCCCATTGTTGCCGCGGTCTCCGTGCTGAGCATCAAGGAGGCGGAGAAAAAATTCGGCCTGCCGCTGCACAAGAAGAATATCCAGCCGGTCTGGGTCCGGCTCACGAACAACAGCACGAATGATTGTTCCTTCCTGCCCGCCGCCCCCCCCGTCAACAGGAGATGCCCCGCGGTCACCCACAATGGCAGGCGCCACTCCGCCGCCCTGGCCGGACCCCCCCGGGGCAAAAAGGGGTCCCTCCGCCGACGTGGCATTCCCCGCATGCCGGGCGCCGATTAGCCCGGCAGGCGGACCGTCAGTGACCCGGAGCGGCCGGTTTCATTTATCTCGAACTGGAGTCGGGTCGGCGACACTTTGTGGTCTCCGATGATCCACCACCGGCCGGTGCCGCCAGCGCGGAAGGTTCCTTTCCCACGCCAGCAGCGAAAGCAGGTGACTGGCGACGGGCACCGTCACCACCTGGAAGAACACGGCCAGCGTGATCTTCAGGCCGCTGAACCCCTCCTCACGCCCCAGATGGAGCCAGAGCCCCGCCAGCATGAGAATGATGCCCAAGGTCATGGCCTTGGCCAGCGCGTGGGAACGGCACAGCACATCGGGCAACCGCACGATGCCCACCGCCGCCGCCAGCATGAAAAACGCCCCGCTCACCAGGCAGACTCCGACCAGAATGGTTGTCAGCAGATTCATGGATGCGGGCAATGAGGCACAACCTCGGGCTTTCCCCGTTCAGGCTCCTTTCGGTTTTCACCCACTCGTATCGGGCATCTCACGGATCGCTCCCCTCCTTCCCGGTTTGCCTTTCCGTCTTGGCACGCTGTCGCGACAGGTACGACACGAATGCCACAGTGGTGAAAAACCCGAGCAGGGACACGATGAGTATGGCTTCGATGAACACCGATGTGCGCCAGGCAACCGAAAGCAGCACCACCATTCCCACCACGCAGATGCTCACCAGATCGAAGGCCAGAATGCGGTCGAGGACCGACGGCCCGCGACGCAGGCGCAACAACCCCGCCAGCACCGCGGCTGCAAGCATCAGGAAGGCGATGATGAGCACGACGTTCATCCGCGGGAGAAGCCGAGAATGGCCCGGCGCAACGTGTCATTGATCTGCCGGCGCACCGCCTCCGGATCGCGTCCGTTCAGCGTATGCACCACCAGGGTTTGAAAGTCCGGCTCGATCTGCACCGTCACGCTGCCTGGAGTCAGCGAGATGCAATGGGTCAACAGCAGGATCTCCGGTTTGGTCAGGCCGCCCACGTCGACGGTGATGAGGTTGGGCTGCAAATCCTCACGGGGTTGGAGGAATACCGTGTGCAAAAGACCCACGTTGGCCAGCACAAACTCACGCACGAAGACTGCCACAAAACGCAACGCCCCCCCCACCCGTCTCACATAGCGTTCCCGGGGCAGCACCGGCTGGAAGAGGGCGATCAACCCGAACCCCAGGCCAAAGCCCACACCGAAGGTGGCGAGACGGGGTTGCTCGCTCAACAAGAGCCACATCACCGCGATGAACAGATTCAGAGCCAGGTTGCGCATGGTCACCCGCCTCCCTTTCCACCGGCGCCCAGCACCAGCTCCACGTAGCCCGGTTGGTCCAATGCCGCCTGTGCCGCACGCAAGGCCACCTGCATCACTGCCTCCGCGCCAAAACCGATCCCCAGCGACAGCACCGTCAGGCCGCCCACCACCCCCAACAGCGGACGCCAGCGCCAGTCATCCACGCGCACGGCCACCCCCTCCGGTTCACTCCAGAACGCCGCCAGCCAGATCTTCAGCATGCTCAGGAGCGTCAGCAGGCTCGCCACCAACGACGCGCCGATCAGGATGTATTCTCCGGCCCGCAGCCCCTCCACGATGATGAGGTACTTGCCCCAGAAACCACTCAGCGGCGGGATCCCCGCCAGCGAGAGCCCCTGGCACAGGAACACGATCCCCACCCACGGCGTCCCACGCCACAAGTGACCCATGCGGTCCAGGTCATCCGTGCGGTTCAGCACCGTGGCCACCCCACCCACAAGGAACAACGACGCCTTCACGATGATGTGATGTATCACGTAGAAGATGCAGGCGGCAATGCTCAAGGGCGTGAACAGCCCGATGGCCAGCGCCATAAACCCGATCTGGCTCAGGATGTGGAACGAGAGAATGCCGCGGATGAAATTGCGCGAGAGGGCCCCCATCACCGCCAACACCATGGTCAAGCCCGCCAGCCAGGCGATCAGTTGATGCACGCCGGACAGATCGTGCGGCAGCACCGTGGCAAACATCCGCAACAGCACATACACCCCCACCTTGGTCAGCATCCCCGAATACAAGCCCGCCAGCGCCGCAGGCAGGATGGGGTAACTGTTCGGCAGCCAGTAATAGAGCGGGAACAGACCCGCCTTGGTGCCGAACACCACCAGCAACAACAGCGCCAGCACGAGGATGCGCGGGTCGCCGGACATGTCCGCCGCCCGCGTGATGATGCCGGCAAAGTTCAGGGTGCCGAACAAGCCGTACGCCAGCCCTGCCGCACAGATGAACAGCGTGCTGCCCACCAGGTTGATCGCCAGATAGGGATACGCCTGTTTGATGTCCCAATCATCCGCTTCCAGTGTCAGCAATGCGTAAGACGCGATGAGCATGATCTCGAAGGCCACGAACAGGTTGAACAGGTCCCCGGTGAGAAAGGCCAGATTGATTCCCGCCACCATGAACTGCACCAGCGGCAGGCGCAGCGGATGCTCCAGCCGCGGGCGGGATTCGAAGCAGGTGAACAACACGGCGGCCAATGCCGTGAGGGAACTCAGCGCCACCATGATTGCGGCCAGCAGGTCCGCCACCAACGTAATGCCCACTGCCGAGGCCCACCCGCCTGCCAGCAGGACGTGTGGCCGCCCGGCCAGGTTCTCGGCGATCAGCCACGCCGCCACACCCAACTGCACCAGCGCGGACGCAACCAAGAATGCGCGTCGGGCCGTGCCCGGTTTCCCGAGAAACAGCGTCAACGTGCCCGTGAACAGCGGCAGCAGGAAGGGCAAGACGGCAGCGTTCATTCCCCCTCCTCCTCCCGATACATCTCCGAGACGCTCGTGGTGTTCTGATCGAGGAACAAACGGTAGAGCAACACCACCAGGTAGGCCGTCACGCCAAACCCGATCACAATGGCCGTGAGAATCAGCGCCTGGGGCAATGGGTCCACCAGCGGCATCTCCGTTTCGCCCACCACCGGCGCGCCCCTGCCCTCCGGCCGTCCGCTCATCGAGAGCACCAGCAAGTTCGCCGCATTCGAAAGGAGAATGAACCCGAAAAGAATCCGCACGAAACTGCGTTGCAGGATCAGCCAGGTGGCGCACGCAAAAAGCGCGCCGATCAACAGGGCGGTCTCAATCTGCATCGCGCCCCATCTCCTTTCCGGCAGCGGGTCGTTCCTCGATGGGCTCTTCCAACGGAGAGCTGTAGCGGCGCTCCTCCTCGACCACCAATCCAGGCAATCCCTCCGTGGACTCGACCAGCACAAAGATGATCTTGGCACAGATGCCGATGACCACCAGATACACGCCAAAATCGAACACCAGCGGAGTGCCCACATGCAGTTCACCCAGCAATGGGAGATCGTGGAGGTGCCAGTTGAACTGCGTCAGGAAGGCCGCGCCGCCCAGCATGGGCCCCGCGCCGGACAGCAGCGCCAACAGCAATCCCCCCGCCGCCATCCGTACGGGGTCCACGCGGATCAACCGATGCAACGCCTCAATGCCAATGGCCAGACTCAACAAGATCAAGGCGGCGGCGGAAGCCAGGCCGGCGATGAAGCCCCCGCCCGGTTGATTGTGACCGCGCAGCAACAAATAGAGCGCGAACACGTTGATGATGAAGAACGCGAAACGCACCACCACCTGAAAGATCCATGAACGCGGACCGATCATGCCTGATCCTCCAGCCCGGCCTGCTCCAGACCCATGCCCGCCGGGCCCTTCGCTCCGGCGCGATACTCCTCCCGGGTGCGCTTGCGCCGCATCAATAACCCCAGACACCCCAACGTGGTGATGACCAGAACGGCGATCTCACCCAGCGTGTCCAGCCCACGAAAGTCCACCAGCGTGGTGTTGACCGCATTGCTGCCCGCCGCCAGCGGCACCGTGCGATCGAGGATGAGGTCGCCCACCCTGTTCGCCGGCGGTTCGCGGCTGAACACGGCCACCAGCGTGAACATCAGTACGCCCACGCCCAGCGAAAGCCCCACGTTCAGCAGCCTGCGCCCCACGCCCAAAGGCCGCAAGCACTCCTCCTGCTCGGTGGAGCCCGGGAAACGACTCAACAATATCAGCACCAGAATCAAGGTCACCGTCTCCACCAGCAACTGGGTCATCGCCAGGTCTGGCGCCCGGTAAAGAACGTAGTAGAAACTGACCAGAAAGCCGGCCACGGAAAGGCAGAGCAGTTGGGGAATCCAGCCGCGCAGCAACATCACGCCAAGCACCGCCGCGATGATCAACCCCGCCGTCATGCTGCGCAGCGCATCCGGCAGCGTCCACGTCCCGTCGAACAGCGAAGCGCCGACCCCCCGCACCAATGCCCCCCCCACCACCAGCGTCAGCGTGGCGAGCATCACGGGCAGGTAATCCAGCGGTGAATCACTCCGCAGCCACCGAGTCACCCTCTTGGTCAACCGGCCAAATCCATCCAGCCCGCGTTGAAAGCCCACATCCCACCGCAGCAGGGCCGGGATCTTGTGATCATTCAGATGAATGCGATACACAATGGCATAGGTGAGGAAGCCGCCCGCCACGAGCGCCATGCTGGCCAGGAGCTCGCGTGTAACGCCGTGCCAGAGGTGCAGTTCGCCGTGGGCATGGTTGTGCAATCCGGTCACCTCGAGGGTGGCCAGCGATTGTCCGAGGAACGACGGCATCAGGCCCAACAGCAGACACGCCGCTGCCAGCAACAGCGGCGGAACCAGCATGCCCAGTGGCGGTTTGTGGAAATGATGCTTCACCGCCTCGGTTTCCGGGCCGAAAAACACGCCGTGGAACACCCGCGCCGAGAAGGCCACCTTGATGAACGAGGTGAGAACAATGGCCACCAGCGCATACCAACCGAGAATCCTGTGCTCGGTGAAAGCGCTGAACACTTCCTTGAGCATGTATTCTTTGCTCAAGAACCCGGTGGTGCCCGGCAACCCGGCCATCGTAGCGCAACCAATTAATGCAATCACCGCCAGCAATGGTGCCCGCCGCCACAATCCACCCACGGCACGAATGTCACGCGTACCCGTCGCGTGGTCCACGATCCCTGCCACCATGAACAGGCTGCCCTTGTAAAACACGTGATTGAGGATGTGCAGATAATCGAAGTCCACGCCCCGCGCCGGCGCCATGCCGTAATACCCGATGAGAAACCCGAGCTGGCTCACCGTCGAGTAGGCGAGCATCGCCTTCAGATCCACGGCCAGAAATGCCATCACCGCACCCAGCAGCATGGTCCCGAAAGACACAATGGCCAGCAGGGGCATCCACCATTCGCACTGCTGGAACACCGGGAACAGGCGCCCGCAGAGAAACACCCCCAACTTCACCATCGTGGCCGAGTGCAGATACGCGCTCACCGGCGTGGGGGCAGCCATGGCGTTGGGCAGCCAGAAATGGAAAGGAAACTGCGCTGACTTGCCGAAGGCGCCCACCATCACGAGCAGCATGACGATGTTCAGAAGGCCGGTGGCCTCGCGCGGTGGATTCGCGAGCAGTTCGGACAGTTCCATCGTGCCCGCCATCTGCCCCAGCAAAACGATGCCCACCAACATCACCAGCCCCGTCAGGCTGGTGACCAGCAACGCCATGCGCGCGCCATCCCGCGAAGCGTCCGTTTCATGATTGAATCCGATCAGCAGGAAGGAGGTAATGCCCGTCAATTCCCAGAAGATGAACAGCAGCAGCAGGTGTCCGGCAAACACCGTGCCCAGCATCGCCGCCATGAAGAGCAGCAGGTAACTGTAGAAACGACCGTGGTCGCGGTAATGGTCATCGAGATAAAACGTGCCATACAACATCACCAACACGCCCATCAAACTGACCACCAAACCGAAAAACACCGCCAGCCCGTCCACCAGAAAGGTCAACGAAAGTCCGAGTGACGGCACCCAGGGCCAGGAGTGGGTGTGCGCGTCCTGCGCCTGAGGAATGAACGAGGCCACCATCGAGGCCGACACCACGGCAAAGGCCAGCGCCACCCAGCCGGTGCGCGGACCAAGACGCCGCCCCAGCGCCGGCATCAAGGCGGCGCCCAGCACAGGAAAAAAGATGGCGATCAGCAAACTCACAGGTGGCATACTCCGTCACGAATGGCGATGGGCTACACGATGTCGGCCCCGGACGCAACCGCTACGACGCGTCACCAGCCCGGCAGCCCAGATCCGCTGCACTTCCCGGGGAAGCGACCGGCTGGCCGGCCCGGGCCGGACCCGCACCCCAAAAGGTGCGCTTCAACGCGGCCGGATCCTGGCGTTGGTGGCGCCCAAGGCGTCACTGGTGCTCCGCGGCACAGCGGGGATATCAGGCCATCACCGCTGGGCGGATCCTGCGGTAGTGCAGGCGCTCAATAAAGCAACCACATCGCGGCGCCCAGAATCACCGTCGGGATCAGCGCACCCAGAAACAACCCGAGCGGCGAAATGCCATCCTCGAAGTAACGATTCAAGATGGACTGGCCGGCAGGGTTGGGCGCATTGGCGATGACCGTCAGCCCGCCGCCGGTGACCGCACCCGCCACCACCGCATGCTTCATCGCATCGCTCATACCCGGCACCAGCGTGGCCAGGTAGGTGATGGCCGCGTTGTCGTTGAACGCGGTGAGCACCGTGGCTCCCACAAACATGGGGAATTCACCCAAACTCCGCAGCACCGGACCGATCCACCACTGCTGCAGACCTCCGTGCGTCACGAGTCCGGCCAAGAAGAATCCCACCAGGATCGGCGAACGCAGTTCGAGCCGGAACTGGTACTGTTCTGTGGCCTGATAAAAGGCGAGAAAGAAGAGAAACCCGCCCACCAGAAAGGCCGGATGATGCGCGTTGACCACCGCCCACGCCATGAACAGGAGATGACAGAACGTCACCCACGTCGGTACCGGCTCCGGGATCCGGCCGCCCTTCGCTTCCTGCGCGTTGAACCGCGTCGCCAGCACAGCAAAATCCTTGCGAAACCAGAGGAAATACAAAGTGTTGGCCCCGACAATGCCAACCGCCGCCTGCCAGCCAAAGTGAGTGAACATAAACTTCATGCTCCACATCCACTTCTCAGCCACCATCAACACCGGAGGCGCGGCGAAATTCGACAGGGTGCCGCCCACCGAGACGTTGACGAATAACAGTCCCAGAGTGGCGTAAGCCAACCGCTGCGGCGGCCTCACGGAGTAGAACTGCCGGGCCAGCAACGAGGCCGAGATGGTCATGGCCGCCGGCTCGGTTATGAACGAACCCAGCAACGGGCCCAGGGTCAGAATGGTGAACCACCAGGCTCCCAGCCCGCCGCCCGCCAGCATCGCCACCCGCCGCATCAGCTCCTCCGCCAGATTCAAAACCGGCCGTGTTGCGGAGAGCGCCATGATGACGACCACGAAGATCGGCTCGTGATACCCCACCCGATGATCCACATAATTCAACGTCGCCTCCGCTCCCACCTTCCACACCATCATCACCATCAACGGAATCACCCAGATGCCAAACACCGCCTCCACCTCCCCCAAAAAATGGAACAGCGAGGCACGGAAGCTCACGTCGTCCTTCGCCCCCTCATACCCCTTGGCCTCCGCGGTGCGTCCCGTCTGACGGATGCGTTCCTTGTGTCGCACCTCCAATTCGTGCGCGATGTGCCGCAGCCGCTGGGTCAGGAAGGTGTGGATGATTGCGCCCAGGAACAGCAGGCTGGCCACCAGGTTGAAAGGCTGCATCTCCACCCGGTGTTTGAGGACCTCCATAACCGCCACCTTCCCCAGGGAATTCGTCATGTGCGCATCGTTGTAGCTGTCCAGCGGCGGGGGGAACGATGCACTGTAAGCCGCTTCAGCGCCGCCAGCAGCCATGGCTGCACATGGCAGCAGCAGGCAGAGCAGCAACCCGAGACTGCACCATTGACGTCCGGCAGCCTTGCTCGGTCTTGGAACCAACATCCTCATTTAATGGCCGGTAGGAGTAGTGAGGATTGCCACCGGAGACAAGGCGGGAATGCACGCCAGGATACGCCACCCCCGCCCACCGTGAACTGCGGCGGGGAGGGGGAGGGCAAATTCTGCGGCAGTTGGATCAGGCGCCCACTTCCGCGCGGGCCTCGGCGGCAAGCGCGGTGCTGAGATATCGCTCGCCGGTGGAGCAGGCAATGGTGACGATCATCTTGCCCTTGTTTTCCGGACGCCGGGCCACCTCCAGGGCGGCGACGACATTGGCCCCGGTCGAGATACCCACCAGGAGCCCCTCCTCACGGGCCAGCCGCCGCGCCATCGCGAAGGAATCGTCGTTGCTCACCTGCACGCATTCGACAATCTGCTGTTCACCCTTCTGGCTTTTGAGATGGAGGTTCTTGGGGACAAAA
>JALOTU010000365.1 GCA_025457725.1 Verrucomicrobiota bacterium | reverse complement strand
CATGTGCTCTCCTCCACCAACGTCGCGCTGCCCACCTACAGCTGGGTGTCGCTCGGCACCAACCAGTTCGATCCATCCGGAGATTTTGACGTCACCAATCCAGTGCCCAACGCGCATCTCTCGCACTTCTTCCGGCTCCTGGTGGGCAGCGCCCTGCCCCCCGGCCCCACCGGACCGTCGATTCTGTCCGGACCGCTCAACCAGACGGTCCCGCTGAACCAGAACGCCAGCTTTAGCGTGCTGGCCGATGGCACCCCGCCCCTCACCTATCAATGGTATTTCAACTCGATCACCCCGCTGCCCGGCGCCACCAACGTCAGCCTGACCATCCTCGGCGTCCAGACCAACGATGCCGGGACCTATTCGGTCACCGTCTCGAACGCCTTTGGCTTCGCCAGCAGCACCAACGCCCTGCTCACCGTGCTGCTGCCGCCCACGATCACGGCGCAACCGACCAACCTGACAGTGGACGCCGGTCAACCGGCGGCGTTTTCCGTCTCCGCCGACGGCAGTGCACCGCTGAGCTACCAATGGTATTTCAACACCAATTCGCTGATGCCCAGCCAGACCAACGCAACGCTCACCCTTGGCAGCACCACGGCCACCAATGAGGGCGGCTACAGCGTTGTGGTCTCGAACCCGGCCGGCTCGGCCACCAGCCTCGTCGCCACCCTGACGGTCAACTCCGCGCCGGTCATCACCAGCCAGCCTGAGGATCAGAATGTGATTGTGGGCGGCACGGCGCTGTTCAGCGTGGGCGCGGCCGGATCGGAGCCCCTGTCTTATCAATGGGTCTTCAACACCTCGAACCTCATTGCCGGAGCCACCGGCAACTCGCTGACCCTCACCAACGCGGGCACAAACGATGCCGGCGGCTACACGGTGATCATCACCAACACGCTGGGCGCGGTCACCAGCCAGGTCGCCACCCTGACCGTCCTCGAAGGCCTGCCGGACACGGCGTTCAACCTGTATGGCTTTGGCGAGGCCGTCACCGGCGGCGGGCTGGTCGCGGAAGGGAGCCCGGCCTGGGTCAAGGTCTATACCCCGCTGGACTTCGCCTTCGCCATTTCCAACAAGAGCGGCACCATCAAGGTCATCGAGATCATGAACGATCTGGACCTCGGCTGGAACGAGGTCGGGGCATCCGTGCAGGCCTTCTCCATCTGGCGCGAGCACAACCCGCCCAAGCTGCACCCGCGCCTGATCCAAACCGGAGTCAGCAAGATCGACATCCAGCAGAAGAACGGGTTGACAATCTTCTCGGCCAACGGCGCGACAATTCGTCATGCCACCTTCAACATCAAGGACTCCGCCAACCTCATCATTCGGAACCTGAAGTTTGACGAGATGTGGGAGTGGGATGAGGACAGCAAGGGCGACTATGACGGAAACGACTGGGATTTCATGACCCTCGGCGACGGCAGCGGGACGGTTTCAGGCGCGTGGATTGATCATTGCACATTCACCAAGTCCTATGACGGCGTAGTGGACATCAAGGGCGGCGCCCACAACATCACGTTCTCCTGGTGCAAGTACACCGGCGATGACGGGGCCTCCAATCCGAACAGCTTTGTGTGGCAGCAGATCAACTCGCTGGAATCCAACAAGACCAGCCACGCGATGTACAACTTCCTGCGCACGCGCGGCTTCAGCACCACGAACATTGTGGACATCATTCAAGGACCGCAAAAGACGCACCTGATCGGCGCTTCCGCCGACCCGGCCTACGCGGTGACCTTCCATCATCAATGGTTCATCAACACCTGGGACCGGCTCCCCCGGTTGCGCGGCGGCAATGTCCACAACTACAACATTTATGTGGATGACACCATCGCCCTGCAGGCCAGGCGGTTGCGGGACAGCATTGCCGCCACCCTCAGCCCGGCGGACCAGAGCACCCTGAACAACACCTACAACTTCAAGCCCTTCCTGAACGGCAGCATTTCCACCGAGGGAGGCGCGGTCCTGGTGGAGAACTCGGTGTACATTGACAACCTCACACCCCTGCGCAACAACCAGACCGACACGAACAATCCCGCCTACACCGGCAAGATCATGGCGCTGGACTCGATCTATATGTTCCACGAGACCAATATGACCACCACGTTCTACCGCGGCAGCAGCACCAACGCGCCCGGCGACACGCTGTTCGGCCCGGTGCAGGCGCCCGTCATTCCCTTCTCCTGGAATGGCTTCACCTCCCTGCCCTACAGCTATCCCCTGGATGATCCGGCCAACCTGGAGTCGATTCTCCCGAGCGGGGCCGGCGCCGGCCTGTTGACCTGGTCGAAAACCAACTGGCTCAAGACATCCTATTGATAGATGGCAACCTCTTCAGCACGGCATCCAATCCAACTGCGATCGTCTGAAGAGTCACCGGGCCGGGTGGGTGCTTCCATGCCCCACCCGACCCGCCTGCGCCGGAGTCGGTTGCCCGCGAATCAGCAGCATCCTCGTTCCTCTCCTTCGTTGCGCGCGGTCCCGCCGACCGGGTGCGCGACGGGTCCCGGGCGGCGATCTGATCGGAAGAGCGCGACGAAGGGACTCCTTTCAACAGCACTTCGATGAACGCACTGCCAGCAACCCGGCCGGAACGTTTGCTCCTTGAGTCAGACGGAATGATTGAACATCATGCTCTTGCACGCTTGATGCCTTACGATTGCCATATCGAATGCGATCAGGGGTCTGAGCTGACCCGCGGCGACACCAGCCCTTGTCGGGAGCTGGGGCAAAGGTGGCGCAAACATTGCACGGCCGTGAGCCTCCGCGGCAGACAAGACACCGCTTCCAGGCAACAACGCTTCTCCCACCCGGCGTCGCGACCCGGCGTCGCGACCCGGCTGCTGCTCACCCTGACCACCCTGCTCTGCCTGCAGGGCGCCCGGGCCTCGTTGCTCTTTTATGACGGCTTCAACTACCCCGTCGGTGAGGAATTGGGCGACACGGTCAGCAGTCCGCCCTGGGCCAATGACAAACGCCCGTTCACGATCGTCAACGGCAGCCTGACTTATCCCGGCATGCAAGCCTCCACGGGCAACCGCGTCAACGCCGCGGGGACTGCCCCGAGCCTGGACTCCGTACGAACTCTGGACGGCTCCTGGAAGAAGCAATCGAGCGGCACCGTGTACCTCTCCTTCATCCTCCGCCTGCACAGCGTCACAGAGATCGCCAAGACCGGCGAGGGCACATCGCTGGTCACTCTCAGCGACACCGCCAACAACACCCAGCTCCTGGGAATCAATCTTCGGAACGATGGCGTAACGAGCCTGGGCGTGCTGAAGTATCCCTCCCGCAGCAGCTCGGTCAGCTCGTCGGCGTTCTTCACCTCCGGACCGGGCGCCAGGCTCTCCGCGGATGGTTCCACAACCTATTTGATCGTTGCCAAGTACAAGTGGGTGAAGGGAACGAACAACGACGAGGTCACGCTCTGGGTGAATCC
>JALOTU010000364.1 GCA_025457725.1 Verrucomicrobiota bacterium | reverse complement strand
AAGCTCGCCGCCCCGGCTCCCCATGGACTCGGTGCCGCCATTCTCGACCCCGGAACGGGGCGGAAACTGGAGGGGGAGGAGTTGTTTGCGGAATGATACAGAATTGCAGGTTGCTGGTTGAAAGTTGCAGGTTTCTGGTTGTCCAGCCCGCTCGTGAATTGAACAAAACCCTTAACCGTCAACTTTCAACCTTCAACTGTTTACCTCAAAAGATTTGAAACAACCCATCGTCATCGCCATCGACGGAACCAGTGCCAGCGGCAAGAGCACCAATGCCAGGCTCGTCGCCCGGGCCTTGGGGTTTGTGTATGTGGACACCGGAGCGATGTACCGCACGCTCTCCTGGTACTGCCTGAAAAAGGGTGTGGATGTCCACAACCCCCGGGCGGTGGCCTCGGCCTGTCGCCGATGGAAAACCTCGCTGGAATGCGTGGACCAGCGGGTGCGGCTGCTGGTGGACGGCTATTATCCCGAGCAGGAAATCCGCTCGGAGGAAACCAGCGCGGCCGTGTCGCATGTGGCGGCGGTGCCCAAGGTGCGGGAGTGGATGAAGAGGACCCAGCGGGAGTGCGTGAAATTCGGCAACCTGGTGATGGAAGGGCGGGATATCGGCACCAATGTCTTCCCGGAAACCGACCACAAGTTCTACCTCGACGCCTGCCTCCATGAACGCACCAAGCGCCGGCACGCGGACGGCATCAAGGAGGACCTGGCCTCGCGGGACCACCGGGACAGCCAGCGCGCGACGGCCCCGCTCATGATCGCCCTGGGCGCCAAGGTCATCAACAATTCCCAGATGACCTCCGCACAAACCAGCGGGCTGATCATCGAGGAGATGCGCCGGCGACTGGGCCTATCCTGAGGGTGCGGCCCGAAGTGATGATCCAGGGAACAGAACAGCCGGAGCCCATGTCGCCCATCTATTGGATGGGATGGACGTTTTATCGAATCCTCTACGCCACGTATTTTCGCTGGCGGGTGTTCAATCCCGAGCGTGTCCCGGTGCGCGGGCCGGTGATCCTGGCCTCCAACCACGCCAGCTTCCTGGATCCGCCGCTCATCGGCGCGGGGCTGCCGCGTGCGCTCAATTATCTTGCCCGGGAATCCCTGTTTGACCTGCCCATTGGCGGCTGGGTGCTCCGCAATGTGAACGCGGTGCCGGTGGATCGCGATGGCGCGGGCGCGGCCGGCTTGCGGGCCATCTTCAGCCGCCTGCGCCAGGGCGGCGCCATCCTGCTGTTTCCCGAGGGCACCCGGACCCGGGATGGCGAATTGCAGAAGGCGCGGTCGGGGGTGGGGTTGGTGGTGATCAAGTCCACCGCGCCGGTGGTGCCCGTGCGCGTGTTCGGCACGTATGCGGCCTGGAACCGCCAGATGAAGCTGCCGCTGCCCGCACGGGTGGCGGTGAAATATGGTCACCCGATGACCTTCGAAGCCCTGCGCGCCGAGGCCCGGGTCTGCTCCAAGGACCGGCTCAAGCAAATCTACCAGCAGGCTTCCAACGAGATCATGAGCAGCATCGCCGCGCTCAAGCCGGGGGAGGACGTGGCGAGATTTCCCTGAGTGGAGCGCGGACATTCCTGTCCGCCTGGGCGTGCGGGGAGGATTACTGCGCCACCCAAGCCGTAACCATGCAGTTCAGAAACAGAACCCGATTCCAACAAAGGGGCGCAGAGAACAAGCGGGGGAAGATCACCAAACGGCGGTCGGGGATCGGTGCGACAAACTCCGTGGCCCTCGGTGATCTCAGTGTCTCTGTGTTGAGGCCAGCCCGGTTCCATCCGCACTGTTACGGCTGGCGGACAGGAATGTCCGCGCCCCGGTGGGGTGTGTCAGATCCCGAGATTCGACAAGGTGCGGCTGATCGAGTTGACGATCTGCACCAGTTTGGGGTGCGATTCCTCGAAACTCCGCGCGGACGACCGCAATCCTTCCAGCGACAGGTCGAGCAGCTGCTGATCCTGGCTGCTGCGCGTGGCTTCGTGGGTTGAGACCTCGGTGAACCTTGCGATGCTGTCGGCTTCCTCACGGTGGCTGCTGGCAATCGAGGAAACCTCGGTCTTCAAGGTCTCGAGCAACTTGAGCAATTCCGCGCGGCGTTCGGGCCGGATGGTTTGCGAGGCGCGCAGTTGTTTCTCAATCTTGGCGATGGTGTCTTCAATCATGGCGTGCTGTGCTGCTTAAAAGATATCCTCTGGAATCGTGGCAGCAAGCACTCACGATGCCTGCGGCGCGGC
Organism: Verrucomicrobiota bacterium; assembly: GCA_025457725.1. GTDB lineage: Bacteria > Verrucomicrobiota > Verrucomicrobiia > Limisphaerales > DSYF01 > JALOTU01. The sequence continues at coordinate 1,206 of JALOTU010000364.1, read as the reverse complement.
CAGGGAACCCAGGCACGGTTTCACCGCCTTCCAGATTGCAAGCTCCACCTGGTCCGGGCTCTGATCGGCGTGGATCACCTTGATCCGGTCGGGTTCTTGTTGGGCGATGGCCCGGTAGCCCAGGTCCACCCGTTCAAAAAACTCGCGATCCGCCTCCTCGAAACGATCGCGCAGGGAGGGCTGGCGCGTCTGGCGGCGCAGGCGGCGTTGCTCGCTCAGGTTGTGGGAAACCAGCATGAGCAGGGTGAGCCGGGGATGCGTGGGGCCCACGGCGAACTCAATCACCGTCTGAACCCGGGCGAGATCCATCTGGCGGCCGTATCCCTGATACGCCGTGGTGGAGTCATAAAACCGGTCGCACAACACCACGCTGCCCGCGGCGAGGGCCGGGCGGATGACCTCCCGCACCAATTGCGCCCGGCTGGCGTTCATGAGCAGCAGTTCGGCCTCGGGCGTCATGGCCTGGTTCTGATGGCTGTGCTTGAGGGTGTGACGGATCTCCTCGCCGATCGGGGTGCCTCCCGGTTCGCGCAAGGTCTCGACCCTGTGTCCGGCCTTTCGCAGCCGGGCCGCCAGCCGTTTGATCTGGGTGGATTTCCCGCTGCCTTCGTTCCCCTCGAATGTGATGAAGAGGCCGCTCATGTCGTTGCCTGCAGTTTCTTGAGTTTGGACCCTTTGGGCGTGTCCTCGATGACCCAGCCTTCCGCCTTCAATTCGTCGCGAATCTCGTCGGCGCGCTTGAAATCCCGGGCCTTGCGGGCGGCTTGCCGGGCTTCGAGCAGTTGCAGCAGGATCTCGGGAACCCGCGTTTCCTCGACTTGGCCGACGCCGAGCACGGCATCCACCCGGTTCCAGGCCGCCAGCGCGGCACCGGCCTGTTGCGGGGAGAGCGCCTGGTCGGTGAGCTTGCGGTTGGTGTCGCGGACCCATTCAAACACCGTCGCCCAGGCCGCGGAGATGTTGAGGTCGTCATCGAGCGCCTCGGTGAACCGCGCCAGCAGCCCGGCCTCCGGTTCCGTGGGGGAATCGTCGGCGAGCTCGCGCAGTTTGCCCACGCATTCCTCAATCCGTCCCAGCGCGGTGCGCGCTCCGGCCAGCCCGTCCAGCGTGAAGTTGAAGGTCTCGCGATAGTGGGAACTGAGCAGGAGCTGGCGAACTTCGCGTCCCTGGAAACCCTTGTCGATCAGGTCGCGCAGGGTGAAGAAG
>JALOTU010000363.1 GCA_025457725.1 Verrucomicrobiota bacterium | reverse complement strand
CGGTTATACTCCCACTTGAACTGCCCTGGATCGCTGGGACGAACCAGCAGCCGCGATGAGCGCTGACCCTCCGGCGGTTCCGCGGCACATCGCTGCTTGCACGAGCCCGGCCGCGCCTGCCTCGGCGCCGCATGTCACCTGTTTGTAACACCCTCGTCATCCGGCGGTTTCCTGACGGTCGCAATCTCTCGGCCCATGCGTCACGGCATTCTGGTCCTGTCCATACTGTTGCTTCCCGTCGCCAGCCTGACCGCTCAGAGCGGGTCCACGATTGATGAGGCGCGGGTGAGCGTCGAGAAGTGGGTGGAGACCCGCCAGCTCACCTCCCGGCTCCAGGCGGACTGGCGTGCGGAGAGGGAGATGATCGAGCAGACGCTTGCGCTGTTCGAGAAGGAGCTTGCCGAACTGCAGGAGAAGCTGGCGAAGGCGGACACGTCCACCTCCCAAGTGGGGGCGGAGCGCGCGAAGCTTGAGGCGGAGAAGAAGGAACTGGAGGAGGCCTCCGCCCGGGTGACGGATTGGGCCACCCGGTTTGAAGAGCGCATCCGCAAACTCGCCATCGCTTTCCCTCCCACACTGGCGACCAAGCTCGATCCCCTGATGAAACGCCTGCCCGCGGATTCGGCCACCACGCGCCTGGGCCCGGTGGAACGCATGCAGAACCTCGTCGGCATTCTCAACGAGGTGGACAAGTTCAACGGCTCGATTGTCGTCGAAAGCGAATTGCAGAAGCGCCCTTCGGGTGAGGAGATCCAGGTGAAGACGCTCTATGTCGGACTGGGACAGGCGTATTTCGTCGACAAGACCGGCGACTTCGCCGGCGTCGGGCAGCCTTCCCTGAAGGGATGGGAGTGGAAGGAAGAACCGGGCCTGGGAGGTCGGGTGCTGGATGCCATCGCCAGTTATGAGGACACCCGTCCGCCGGGGTTTGTCGAGCTTCCAATGACCGTCAACTGATGCTCATGCACACGGACATGACCGATATTTTTGCCGCCGCCGAGGGGGTCCCCTTCAGGAATGTTCCGATCCTGCCACCAGCGGCGTCATTGACGCGTGGAGGGTTCCGCGGGCCGGGGACGGCCCGCTCTGCGTTCAGGCAGCTGTGGTTGCTGCTGTTGCTGCTGGCTGTCGCTTCCGTGATGGCCCAGGGGGTGGATCAGCTGGCGGCTGCTTCGCAGCGTGACCTCGACACGGCGCTGCTGGAATTGAGCAAAGTGCAGAAGCAGATCGGGGACGAGCGCATTCCGCTGTCGCGGCGTTTGAACGAGCTGGAGGGACGGCTGGTCGAGACGCGGCGCGAGGTGGAGAAGGCGCAACGGTTCCAGGAGAACCAGCTGGTGGAGCTCAATGCACTGAAAACCGAGGTCAACCGCGCCCGGGACAGCGGCAAGTTCCTCAACAGTCTGCTGGGCGAGTATGAGCAGCGATTCGAGACGCGGATCCACATCGCGGAGGTCGAGCGTTATCGCACGGTCGTTGCGGAGGCCAAGGGGGCTGCCGGCAACGGGAACCTGTCGCCCGCGGAGCGCTTTGAGGCGCAGGCGGCGTTGCTGGAAACCTCCCTCGACCGGCTGGAAGCCCTGGTGGGCGGCGACGCCTTCGAGGGGCGAGCCTTGACGCCGGACGGCGTCATGGAGTCGGGCCGATATCTGGTGGTGGGGCCGTCCGCCTTCTTCGCCAGCACTGAAAGCCCGTCGGTCGGCGCCGTGCAGTTGCAACTCGGTTCGCCCGAGCCGGCCATCATTCCCCTCACGGGCCAGGAGAACACAGGACTGCGGTCGCTGATCGAATCCGGTTCCGGCGAGCTGCCGGTGGATGCGACGATGGGGAACGCGCTGAAGTTTCAGGCGACCAAGGATTCCTTCATCACGCACCTCAGCAAGGGCGGTCCGGTCATGGTGCCGATCCTTCTGCTCGGGGTGTTGTCCGCGATCATTTTCCTGGTGCGCTGGGTGGTAGTGGGACGGGTGCGGGTGGCGTCGCCGAAGGATCTTCAGGCCATCCTCGATTCCATCGCCCGACGGGACGATGCCGGAGCTGCGGCGCGGGCGAAATCGATCGCCGGCCCGGTGGGGGCGATGCTCAACGAGGCCATCCGCCACTGCCGCGAGCGCAAGGAGTATGTGGAGGAGGTCATGTATGAACGGATGCTTGTGGCCAAGCCCGAGCTGGAGAAGCTGCTGCCGTTTTTGGCGTTGTCGGCAGCGGCGGCCCCCTTGCTGGGATTGCTGGGCACTGTCACCGGCATGATCAACACCTTCAACGCCATCACCGTGCTCGGGGCGGGCGATCCCAAGACGCTGGCGGGCGGCATCTCGGAGGCGCTCATCACCACGGAGTTCGGGTTGATCGTGGCCATTCCGTCGCTCCTGCTCCACGCCATCCTTTCGCGCAAGGTCAAGGGGATCCTGGGCGGCATGGAACAGACGGCCACGGGCTTCATCAACGGTTTGCCGGGGCAGTCGGATGAAACCATTCACTTCAAGAAGGCATGATTCACCAAATCCTGCACATTTGGAAAGCCGGTGGCTGGGTGATGATCCCGCTGCTGGTGCTGGCGCTGCTCATGTTCTGGGTCGGCATCCGCCTATGGCTCAACATGCAGCGGCGTCAATTTCGCAAGTTGCCCGAGGCCGAGTGGAAGGGCTGGGTGCGCGACCCGGGTTTGGGGCACGGCGAGGTGGGCGAGATCATTCGTTACGCGCAGGATGAAGTGAGGATTTCCAGCGACATTTCCAACCGGTTTGCGGAGATTCGCGCGGCGTTGCTGCCGCCCATCGAGCGGCAGATGCACTGGCTGGGCACGCTGGTGGCCGCCGCACCGCTGATCGGTCTGCTCGGCACCGTGTTCGGCATGCTCGTCACCTTTCAGGCCCTGGCGTCGGGCACGGGCGGCGAGGTGACCGAGGCGATGGCCGGCGGCATTTCGCAGGCGCTTTTCCCGCCGGAAGTCGGGCTGTGCATCAGTCTGCCGGGCCTGATACTGGCCCGCATCATCAAGCGGCGGGTGGTCGAGATGGACGCCTTTCTGGCGCAGGTGGAGAGCTACACCGTGCAATACCGGCGCAGCCAGTCCGGCCTGCCCTTTGTGCCGCCGGTCCAGAAGGATGCAACGAATGCCGGTCAACGGGCTTCGGAGGGGACGAACACCGTGCTGCGGTCAGGACCCGCCTTCGCATGAAATTCCGACGCGCACTGGTGGAGGCGGAGGAGGTCAGCGACATCAACGTGTCGCCGCTGATCGACATGGTTTTCATCCTCCGGACAAGAACAGCATTCTGCTGGCGATCACCGCCCAGGGCCAGGTGGTGTACGGCGGCCAGGAGATCGGGTTGGGCGGGGTGCGCGCCCTGGTCAAACGGATGACCGACCAGGATCCGGTCCCGGTGATTATCCAGGTCGACAAGAACGCGTCCGCGGGAATCGTGGTGCGGGTGATTGACGAGGCGAAGCTGGGTGGGGCCAAAAACGTCAGCCTGGCCTCCGAACCGGGGGCCGCTTGAGGAAAGCAGAATGCAGAATGAAGAATGCAGAATGCGAATGTGGAAAGAAAGAAGCCGGGCGAACATCCAATGACCCGGATGGATGGCAGCTGGAACTCCTGCACTCTGACTTCTGAACCCTGACCTCCATCCCTGTCATGCGCCGCGTCTATGCCCCGCCCCGACTCTCCACCAACTGGGTGGCGGTCGGACTGTGGGCGGTCCTGTTGACGCTGGCCGTCTTTTTGGTGCTGCCGCTGACGCAGATGGTGTCGTCGTTCCGGC
>JALOTU010000362.1 GCA_025457725.1 Verrucomicrobiota bacterium | reverse complement strand
GGGAGGGCTGGCGCTGCACAACCTGCTTTCCCTCATGCGCAGCGCCCTCATGGCGCGGCACACACGCGGACCGACCGTGATGCGGATGGACCGGCACCAACGGGTGCAGCACTTTGTGCTGCTGGCCAGTTTCATCCTGCTGGCGTTGAGCGGATTTGCGCTGAAATACCCCGATACCTGGCTGGCCTGGTTGTTCGGCGGGGATGAATCCATCCGGCGCTGGCTGCATCGCGGGTCCGGGGTGGTGCTGCTCCTGCTCGGCCTCTGGCATTTGATTTACATCGCCCTGTTTCCCGAGGGACGGCGGCTGGTCAGGGATCTTTGGCCCCGACTGCAGGACCTCAAGGATGTGATCCTCAACCTGCGATACTTCACCGGGCACAGCCCCGAGCGGCCAGGGTTCAGACGGTTTGGCTACGTCGAGAAATGCGAGTATTGGGCGGTGGTCTGGGGGACCGTCATCATGGGGGTGAGCGGGCTGATGATCTGGCTGAAGGTGGATGTGACCCAGTGGCTGCCGCGCTGGGTGGTGGACGTCGCCATCACCATTCATTACTACGAGGCGATCCTCGCCTGTCTGGCCATCGTGGTCTGGCACTTCTACCACGTGATTTTCGCGCCGGGTACCTACCCGATGAATTGGGCATGGTGGGACGGCCGGGTCTCGGAAGAGTGGCACCAGGAGGAGCATCCGCTCGAGCATGTTGCGGAAGCACCGCCGGCGCGGGTGGATATCGACCGGTCTCGCGGGGAAGGGATCTGAGCCGCATCTTGCCAGGTCATTTCATTGACACCGGACGTCAGCCTGATGATTGCTGGCGAAAGCGACAACAGCCGTTTCGACGGTTTGATCTTCTCTTGGTCGCCGTTCACCGGGCTGAACCCGGTGCGGAGTTGGAACTCGTCATAAGCCAGATGTTCGGAGGCTGATGTTCGGAGGCTTTCCTTCTCTTGGCTGACCCTGCATGCTGGGCCTTTGCCCAAAAGGCGAAAGACCCAATCATGGATCAGCGTTTCATCAAGATCGGCGGAGTCCGCGAGCACAACCTGAAGAACCTGACGCTCTCCATTCCCCGCGAGAAGCTCGTGGTGATCACCGGGTTGAGCGGTTCCGGGAAGTCGTCGCTGGCCTTCGACACCCTTTTTGCCGAGGGGCAGCGGAAATACGTGGAGAGCTTCTCCGCCTACGCCCGGCAGTTTCTGGACCAGATGAAGAAGCCCGATGTGGACTTCATTGAGGGACTTTCGCCGGCCATCGCCATCGAGCAGCATTCCTCCGGGTCCAGTCCGCGGTCGATCATTGCCACCACAACGGAGATCTATGATTACCTGCGGCTCCTGTTCGCGCATGTGGGACGACCGCATTGCCCGGACAGCGGCGTGCCCATCTCGGCCCGATCCACCACCGAGATCATCGACGAACTTCTTGCGTTGCCCGACCGGACCCGGCTGATGATCCTGGCGCCGGTGGTTGAACAGCAGAAGGGGGAGTATCGGGATGTCATCGACCGGTTGTCGCGGGAGGGATTCGTGCGCGCCCGGGTGGATGGCGAGCTGGTGGAGTTGACCCCGGAGACCCGCATCAAGCTGGATCCCAAGCAGAAGCACACCATCGAGGCGGTGGTGGACCGTTTGGTGATCGAGCCCAAGGTGCGAACGCGCCTGGCGGATTCGGTGGAGACGGCGCTGAAGCTGGGCGAGGGGATCTTCCGCACGTTGCAGCAGGTGGTCGAGGACGGCGCCAAGAGCCCGAAGTCGGAGGTCCGCAGTCCGAAAGCTCCAGGTCCGGAATCGAAACCGGGCGGATGGATGGAGACACTGCATTCCAACCGCATGTATTCGCCGGTGACCGGCCGCAGCTTTGAACCCCTGACGCCCAAGCATTTCTCCTTCAACTCCCCCAGCGGCGCCTGTCCGGTGTGCCACGGGCTGGGGCAGAAGCTGGTGTTCGACGAGGCGCTGGTGGTGCCCGATCCCGAGAAATCCCTCGAAGGGGGGGCCATCGCGCCCTGGCGTCGTGGCGGCAAGCGCATGATCATCTATTATCGCGCCCTGCTGCGCGGCGTGGCGGCGCATTACGGACAGGAGGTGGAGACCGCCTGGAAGGATTTGCCCGAGGATTTCCGTAAGACGGTGCTGCATGGATCGGGAGAGACCGAGATCAGCTTCAACCTCTGGCGCGCGGGCAAGACGAGCAAATTGACGAAGCCGTTTGAAGGGGTGCTGCCCAACCTGGAACGGCTCTACGCCGAGAGCGAAAGCGAGTTCACCCGCAAACGATTGAAGGCCTGCATGAGTCCGCAGTTCTGCGACACCTGCAAAGGGCGCCGGCTCAAGCCGGAAATCCTGGCGGTCACCCTGGGAAGCGCGGAACGCGGATCGCGGAACCAGGAAGCAACTCCGCCATCCGCCATCCGCCATCCGCAATCAATGGGTCTCTCGATCATGGACGCCTGCGAGCTGTCCGTGGACGCCGCCGCGGCGTTTTTTGCGGACCTCAAGCTGACGTCCTTCGAGGAGAAAATTGCCCGGGACCTGCTCCGGGAAATCCGCGCCCGGCTCGGTTTCCTGCAGAAGGTGGGTCTGGGGTACCTCACCTTGAACCGGGAGAGCGGCACGTTGAGCGGAGGCGAGGCGCAGCGCATCCGGCTGGCCACTCAGATCGGGGCCGGTCTCGCCGGGGTGCTCTACATCCTCGACGAACCCAGCATCGGATTGCATCAGCGCGACAATGACCGGCTGCTGGAGGTGCTCAAGGGACTGCGCGATCTGGGAAACTCGGTGATCGTGGTCGAGCACGATGCCGACACCATCCGCCAGGCCGAACACATTCTGGACCTGGGACCGGGAGCCGGTGTGCATGGCGGGGAGGTCGTGGCCTCGGGCACCCTGGCGGATATTGTCGCCGAGCCCCGTTCCCTGACCGGACGCTACCTGTGCGGCGAACTGGCCGTGCCCCTGCCGCGGCAGCGGGTGAAACCCAGTGCCGAGCGCGGTTGGGTGGAGATCCTGGGGGCAACGGAGAACAATCTGAAGGATATTGATGTGCGCATCCCCATCGGCACCTTCACCTGCATCACCGGCGTCAGTGGTTCCGGGAAGAGCACGCTGATGGATGACGTGCTGCGACGCGCCCTGTTCCGTCGGTTCTACCGGTCCAAGGAGACACCGGGAAAGCATCGTTCCCTGGAGGGTTATGAGGGCTTCGAGAAGGTCATCGTCATCGACCAGTCCCCCATCGGCCGCACGCCCCGCAGCAACCCGGCGACCTACACCGGCATCTTCAATTCCATCCGGGACCTGTTCTCGCGGCTGCCGGCGGCCAAGGTGCGCGGTTACGGTGCCGGCCGGTTCAGTTTCAACGTGCGCGGCGGTCGTTGCGAGAAGTGTCAGGGGGACGGGTTGATCAAGATCGAGATGCACTTCCTGCCGCCCGTCTATGTGACC
>JALOTU010000026.1 GCA_025457725.1 Verrucomicrobiota bacterium | reverse complement strand
GCGCGAAGGTCTCCCCTCTCTTGAACAGGATATCGGGGCGAGGACATTCCTGTCCGCACTCCGGGCCTTATGGACCGCGCCATCCTCCGGGGGCGCAGAGACCTCCGACCCGCAATGACGCTCGTTTCCCGCAGCGGCGGACGTCCTGGGTCGTCGGGGCTTGCTGCGGGCCGGGACGTCCCGCGCTCCGGTTCCAAGACTCAAGGAGTGAAGAGGCTCTTGGCGAATTCTCTCCCCATCCGGAATGGCGAGGGAAGAGCATGCAGGAAACTGAGATGCGGTGCGCACTCAACCTCCTCGCACGCGCGAAGGGTCTCCCGTTCCATGGTTTCGCGCACTCATGGAGCATTCGTTTGAACCAAGGCGCTGAATGTGTCCTCTGTCAGAGCCACTTCGACGAGTATCTGTCCTTTGAATGATTCCGTGAGGCCGGTCGGCACCGTCAGCTCGTGGCTTGCACCGTCTTCATCTTCGAACTTCAAATCAATGCTCTTTGGGACTGGCCACGAAGGATCCATGTGCACGGCTTTCTGCCCTGGACTCAACGAGCCGAAAATGAAGCCTCCGGTGGGTGACAAGGTAAGTGATGAACCACGGATGAGTTCTTGCGAAGCATTCTTGATCCCAAGCGTGTATGCCGGTTTTCGATAATAAAAATGGGACATGTAGACGCTCACGACGTAAAGCGCCAACAGGCCGATGACAGCTAAAGCGAGGATTTTTATGGACTTCATATTAATCGTGCAGCCAGGTTGTGGGCGTTAGAGGTGCGGCCGACCACATTGATGTTGGCTTGAACCACTTCGGATGCGTTTTGTGCCATTCTTCGTAGGTTTGCTGCGTCGCGAGGTAGTTGATATCGCTTTCGGCGTCCATTGCAAGCCCCGCAGACCTTCCCTGATCGATCATATATCGTAAGGTCCAGTTGCTGATGAGGCTGTTGAAATCCTTGTGTCCGCCGACATCACTGTGCACACCAGGAAACCACTCGAGATCGATTGATGTCAAATCTGGATCAGAGGGCGTTAGAATGCTGGGGCGGAAGTTCTTTCTGTTTTCGTCACTCGCAAGCGCAATGGCTGCATTGTCCACATTGGGGGGGATTGTGTCGTCGTTCCAGAAGGGAGTGGCGATAAGTGGAAAGGAATAGACAGGATCAAATAGTCCAAGGAACCGGATTCTGGGCTTGGTTTGGCTGAGAAATTTACGGCCTCGCCCCCTTCCTCGGTAGCAAGGACATCCCTTTTTATCCAATTCTGTTGCCACTTGATTAGCAATGGCTCCACCTCGACTAAAACCAACGAGATCGATCGTTATGTTCGGATTGCTTTTCAGATCATCGCAGATCCGCTTGATAACGGCGTCAACTATACCGGCACTGCCAGCCCCATGGCTCAAGCCAAGGATGGGGATACCGTCGCTAGGGTTTCCAGGTCCACCGAAGTAGTGCTTTTCCCCATCCAAATAGCGATCGAAAAACCTCGAGACGTTTGATTCTGCTGCTCGGTCATTACCAGTCCCGTCAATCGCGTAGAGATTCAAGCCGTCCGGGTCAAAACCGCTAGTCGCGTGATTCCCAACAAACCCATAAAGATTCATCCCGCCTTGTTCCGCGATCGGATCCTCGCTCAGCCACCGTCCGGTGCCGGCTGAGTAGTAGCGGTGGCCGTAGTAGATGAGGCGGGTTTCGTCGTCCTGGTACTTGGTGGAGAAGCGGAAGGGGTTGATGCTGGCGAGGGGGCCTGTGGCCCGGATGAGCTCCCCGAACGGACCGTATTCGTAGCGCGCCGCTTCACTGCCGTCGGCCGCATTCACCAGCACCGCCACGTTGCCGTTGCCGTCAAAGCCATAGAAGTAGGAGCCGGCTTCCGGTCCGTTGTGAACGGTCATCGCCAGCAATCCGCCAACGCCTCCCGCGCCCTGCAATGTCCCGCTGAGATCGGCACCCCACAGGAAAGTCAGACGTTGGCCGGTGACTTCGTCGGTTTGTCCCACCAGGTTCCAGCCGTCATAGAAGTAGCGGAGGCTGCGCTTCAGCCGGTAGCCGGCGGAGTGTGTGTTCCAGGTCGCTATTCGTTTTCGTATCCGACGGTTCAGGTGGTCGTAATCGCAATCAATCCTCTGCCAGCAGTCGGAGTCGGTGATGGCATTGGTCTGCAGTTCAATTTGGGTAAGCCGGTTCTCCGCGTCCCAGGTATAGTCCCACAACCCGTCCCCTGTCAGGTTGCCATCCGCGTCGTGCGTGAACGCCTCCGGGGTCTTGGGCACAAGGGCCAGGCGTGAGACGGTCGTGGTTTTGCCGGCGTTGACGGCCAGGATGCTCAGCCATTGCTGCAGCGCCGCGCCGCTGTTGTCCACGGTTGCCTCCTGGCGGAAATAGTCCCCCTGCCGCGAGGCGAGGGATCCGTTGACGCTGACCTCCGCCGGACTGGAGGCGGTGCCGTTGGCTTCCAGGAAGCCGGGAACTGTGCGCTGGGTGTATTGATTGAGCCGATTGGCTGAATAGGTGGCACGGCGCAGACTGGAGCCGGCGGCGTCCCCGCCGGTCTCGGTGGTCCGACGATTGCCAATGTCGTCGAAGCTGTAGTTGAAGGTCTGGCCCAGCACGTGGCTGCCGTCCGCCCAGAAACGCCAGCCATTGGTCACCTGGCCCAGCGAATCGTAGCCGTAGTTCCAGTGACTGGCATCCGCGTTGGTCACCCCCGTCCGCTGATTGGCAGCGTTATAGGCGTAGGCGAACGAGACGGGATCTGGCCACGTGTCGTTGGCCGAGGTGATTGACTTCAGCCGGTTGAGGTTGTCGTAATCCCGGGCCGTTGTCAGCCGGGTCGTTCCACCGCGTTGGAAAGTCACCGTTTCCACCAGGGGCGAGTTGCTCAGGTACGAATACCCCGCCATTGTGGTCAGCCCGCCATGGACCGTCGAAACGATGTCCAATCGCGATGCGGCGTCGTATCCATAAAACTGAATGAGACCCAGGGTCAGGTTGGTCAGAGCCGAGCGGCGTCGCAGCGCGTCATACCCCAACCGGGCCTGACTGATGTAGCTCCAGCTGGAGTTGGCGGCGTCCTCGCTCAGGAGCTGTCCGTGGGCAGTGAAACCGTAATCGTTGGTGGTGGAACCTTCCACATGCGTGGGGCGTCCCAGTCGGTCATAGGCGTAGCCCACATCCGGTGTGGTGTCCGAGTAGTCAATGCGCTCCAGATCGCCCGCATCGTTGTAATGATAGGATGTGATGAGCGGCTGACCTCCCACCGTTCGTGCCCAGGTGCGGGTGGCCAACCGGCCCGCGGGCGTGTAGGTGTAGCAAGGTCCCTGTCCGGTGTGGTCCAGTTTATTGGTCACCAAACCGCGGTCGTCGTGCTTCCAACTGGTGATGGCCGTTCCGCTGTCGCCCGCGTGGTCCTGCCACGTCTTCAGGGTGGCCGGCCGTCCCGCATAATCGTAGGTGAACTCCACCGGATACACCCGTGCTCCGCTGATCTTCCTGAGGGCGCCGTTGGGGTAGAGCTCGTTGGTGGTCCACAGTCCGTCCGCCGCCTGGCTGCGTTCCACACGGTCCGCATCGTCATGCACCAGGGTGGTGACCTGCGCAGATTGTCCCGCACCCGGCGCGGGCGTCGTGACCGTCACCACGCGATCCAGGTCATCGAACGTGAAGCGGAGGGTGCCGGTGCGCAGATCGGTCACGGTATCGCGCCGGTTGTGCTGGTCGTAACCGTACGTTTCCTTCCGCAGCAGCCCTGTGATGGTGTTGCTCACGGTCACGTTCAACGGTCGGCCTGACTGGAACAATTCGATGACCTGCGTGCCCTCCGGCGTGGTCCGGGTCACGCGTGTGGCTCCGCTGCCCAGATAGTCCAGCCCGCTCGAATTGATCAGTCCGTCGGCGCTCAGCCAGGTTTGCCGGGTGTAAAGCGAGTCGGCCCGTTCCGCAAGCAGGGTGGCGGTGGCGTCGTTGTCCGACGCATACACGTAGCGCCGGGTCAGCCTTACAGCGGCGCCATGGGCGGCGCTGTTCGTTACCGCGGTCACCGTGTGCGCCACCCGGTCGGGGCCGTCCAAATCAATCTGGCCGTCCTGATCCGCATCCACCGCCGCGTATTCCAACTCTCCGAGGTTGTCGTAGGCGTAGAGCGTCGTCACGCCGTCGGCGTCCATCGAGGAGGCCATCTGTCCGGTGGCGTTGTAGGTCATCGTGTTGGTTGCGCCGGGCAACTCGGTCCGGAGGGTTCGTCCGATCCCGTCCTGGATCGTTCGTGCCCATTCGGCCGAGTCGTTACCGTTGGTCAACAGCCGGATCTCCTGCGAGTAAAACCGATCCTTGCCGCCCACGGTCACCACCCCGTTGGTGTAACGCGCCGGAAAGACTCCGGTGCCGTTCCGTTCCAGCAGGGTGCCGTCCCGCGCGGTGATGTGGACCTCGGTGCTGCCGTCAGGCCGGGTTGTGGTCCGGGTGGTCTGGCCGGATGGGTCCAGGCTTTCCTCGTGGAAGGTCACGTTCTCCAGGGCGTTGGTGGTGCTGAGCAACCGGCCGGCGGTGTCGTAACCCGAGGCATTCAACCGGATTGTGTTTCCGTTGGTGCCGATCCGGTATTGGGCCAGACGATCTCCCGCCGCATTCCAGACATTGGAGGTGGTGATGCCGTCGCGGGTCATCGTCAACTGCCGGCCCAGCGCATCGGAGGTGTAATGGGTGACCGTGCCGGCCCGGTCGGTGGCGGTGAGCAGATGGCAGCAATCATAGGTGCGGGATTGCATGGTCCCGTCGATGTAGTTGATGAACGTGATCCGTCCATCCGCATCGTAGGTGAAAATCTCGCGCTCCGTCAGCAGTCCGGATTCGATGTCCGTGGTCTGCTCATAGAGTGTGCGGCCGGCCTTGTCCGCCCAGGTTTCGGTCCTTGTTCCACGAAGGATGGCGGTCACGCCCCCATTCGGGGCGCCGCTTTCGACAATGGTCTTCTGATACTTTGGGGTGGTGGTTCCGGGCAGGGCGGCGGTGGTGTAGGTGAAGCGCTGGACTGTGCCATCGGCATTCAGCCTTACCGCCGGCTTCCCGTAATGCGCGGAGTCCGTCCGCAGATGGCTGGTGGTGACCAGGTTTCCGGTGTCGTTCCACGCCGCACCGGGATTGGGGCAGAGGATCTCCCGCCGTTCATTTTCCTTCACCACCGTGTAGCGGCGGCTGATCTCGGTGCCCTGAACGGACTCGATCACACGGCGGGGAATGAACTGGCCGATATCCCCGTCATCGCCCGACCCGGACACGGTGCTGTTGTCGTAGGTGCTGGAAATGCGGCGGCACAGGGCGGGGTTGGTTGTGGGGGCGGAGTTGAGGAACGGACTGTAATGCTCGATCTGCCTTCCGAGCGCATCATACTGGTAGATGTCCCAGGAACCGTTCCCGCGCACCACCTGTTCCAGCAGCCCATTGACGTGGTAGCGGTAGGAGTTGGTGCGGGCGGCGGCGCCGGATCCGAACACCTCCTCGATCAGCCGTTCGCCGAATGCGTTGGTCTGCCATACTTTCACGAATTCGCGTTCCACGCTCCCGCCGGTGGGTTTGATGGTGGTGGTCTCCCTGCGTTTATCCCCGGCCACCGTTACCAACTTCGTTTCCCGCCGCAATCCGCCGCCGGTTTCCAGCGCCCATCCGGCGGTTTCCCAGTGATAATCCGTGACCACCGACCCTTCACTTTCTGTGATCCGCAAATGATTGGTGTCGCCGCCCACCAACTCGATGGTGACCGAGCGCTCCGGACTGTTGGTGAACAGGTAAAGCCCGTTGTTCAGGCCGACAAGATTGGTCGGGTCATGGAACGCAATCGAGTAACTGGAGGCGCTGTTGGTCAGCACCTCCACGAAGCCGTCCATCACCCGCAGCTGCCGCACCCATCCGGCGCCGTCGGTGATCTTTTCCAGATCCGGTTGAATGAAGTTGCAGCGCAGGAGCGCGGGCGTGCCGAGGTCCATGGTGGGTTCCTCGGATTTCACCTGCAGATACGCCGGACCCAATCCGTCCCGCCCCGGCCCCAGGTTGATCAGCACATCCACACTTCCCTGGCTGGCGGTCACGGTTCCGGGCCGACAATTGCCGGACGCGCAAGTGTCGCAGGGCGGCAGCAGGTCGAAGAAAAAGTCCCGTTGCAGGCAGGGATTCGTATCGTTGTTGAGCACCGCCGTCACCTGTACGGTCCCGTAGTTCGTGCCTGACGTCAGCACCGGGTGTCCGGCTTCCTCGCCGAGCGTGCAGCCCAGGGCATCCCCCGTGAACTGGAACGTGGGCACCTGCTCCGTGTTGATGACCGTTGCGATCGCCGCGGACATCCCGTCGGCCACCAGCTCATAGTGCCCTTCGGCCGGCGAGTCCTGGATCAGGGCGCCCGTCCGGTCCTTCACGCTCCATACCGCCACCGGAACGCTGTTGCTGTTGCGCATGATCGATGTCAGCCAGGTCACCGTGGAAACCCCGCCGCCCGGGGCCAGCAGGGCCGGGGACCTCTCCGTCACCGCGTCAAAGCAGGAGGGAATTCCGTTTGCCGTGAAGTTGGCGGAGCAGATCTCCCCTTTCACGGTGAGGTTGAGAACCGAGAACAGGGTTGTCGCACCCGACACCTCAATAGAAACGACCGGCGTAAAATCAAGACCGGGATTCCCGCAGCATCCGCGAAGGGTGCCGCTGACCGTGGTTTCGTTGCAGCTGAAGTTGTAGGTGAAGGGGACGATCACCTGTCCCGTCGTGCCTTTGCCGTCACATCCGTAACCCTCCTTCTCGTTTCCATCCATGCCAACCCGTCCCAAGACTTCGAAGGTGATCCCTTCCTGCGCCTGCACGCCAAACGGCAGGACCAGCAGCGCCGCCAACCCCAATCCCTGAATCAATGTCTTTGTTCGCATAGGTCAATTCCCCGGGTTGTCAGTTCAGATCCGCCGCCGGCGTCAATTCGGACGATGGACGATCAGCTGAACCAGCGGATCATTGCCGGCAATCCCATCCGCCGGATTGCTCCCATTCTGGTACTCTTCCCAATTTGAAATGCCGTCGTGGTCGAAATCCCCCGAAGCCCCGTGCGGGCCGTCCGCGCGGAGCGGATTGAGTCCATGGGCCACCTCCCAATCATCCGGCAGCCCATCGCCATCCGTATCCGCCCCGCCGGGATCGGTGCCCACCAGTTGCTCAACGACATCCGGGAGGGCATCGAGGTCGGTGTCGGCCATGGGCGCGGCAAGGGGTTCGCTGACGCTGGTTCCCACGTCGTTGATGGCCGCCAGCCGATACCGGTAACGCAATTCCCGGAGCCCGGACGCATCCTCATGACTTGAATCGGTGCGAGCCAGGGAGGCGATGGGCACAAACGGCGCGTTGGCATCCGCCTGCCGTTGAATCTCGAAGTGACTTTCGAGTCCGTTCTCGCTTCCGGAGAGGGCCGACCATGTCATCCTGCAGTGTCCGGTGCTGGTTCTCGCCACGGAGAGACGGTCCGGAATTCGCGGCCACTCGAGAGAGATGCCGTATTTCAGGGCCAGTCCGTCCCGCACCGCCTTCTGTTCGTCGAGGTCGAGCGCGCGGTTGAACATCATCAGCTCCGCGATGCCTCCCGCGAAGGGTTCCCAAGCTGCGCCGCTGCTTCGTCCGAGCAGCGGAACGCCATCGAACGCGACGGTGTTGGCGGTCTGCCACTGTTTGAGCGGTCCGTTCATCCGGCTTTGCCACCGATTTGAACCGGCGGACACGCTGTAGATGAGCGTATTCGTCAGCGGGGGCAGGGGGGGCAGGCTTTCCTTTGGGGAGGCGCTGCCAAAGGCGTCAACCACGGCGCCATTCGTCTGCGGGAACCATGTGGGGCCTGAACTGTTGAACCGCCACAGGCCCTGGTTTGTGGTCGGGGCGGAGGTATCCGACTTGAGCACAACGAACACTTCTGCGGCCGCTGCGTTGGACAGCGCCGGGGGCAGATTCAGACAGGTTCCGGCGCCGAATTGGACCGCGGCATTCCCGTTGAAGCTGGTCGCCGTCCATATCGGCTGCCACGCGGAGAGGGGCTGAACCGCCTTCAGGTCCGGGTTCCAGACGTCGATCCATTGGGAAACGAGCTGTCCATTCGTGAGCGCGGCGGCCAGATCGTCCGCCCTGAGCCACAGTGCAATCCGGTTTAACGGCACCACAGCTCCGGCCGCAAGTGTTGTGGCCGGCGCGACGTTGGAAGGTTCCGCCTCGGGGGTGAAGGTGTTCCTGACCCGGTAGGAATACGTCGTCCCCGCCGACAGCCCTTCATCGAAATACCGGGTGTCCCCGCTGACCTGCGTAATGCCGACGAAAGGCCCGTTCGTGCCTGTGCACCGTTCCACCGTGTAGGTGCAGAGCGCCTGGTTCACGGCACCCTCCTGGGACCAGGACAGGACGGCCTGACTCGATGAAAGGGTTTGCGCGGTCAGCGTGATGATTCCGGCGGCCAGATCAACGAAGCGGTATTTGTCGTTCAAGTAGAGGCCGACAGCGCCGCGTTCGCCGGGCGTCAGAACGCGGCTGAATACCAGGAGTTCCACGAGATCGCCGGCGAAGTAGTTCGGATAGTTATTTGCCCGGTTGCGACCCAGGCAGGGGGTCGTGGTGAAGGCGACGTTGTTGTTGGTGGCCTGGTAGTGAGGGGCGCCGTTGATCCGGCTGATCCAGTGGCCGGGGCCGGAGGCCGCGTTGTAGAGGTGCAGTTCCTGAATCGACTGGGCGGGTTGACCGCTGTTCAGCACGATCTCGCTTCGGCCAAAACTTGCCGAGATGTAACCGCCGGAGGCGGCTGAGGCCGGATAGTAACCCCCCGTTGCCGAGCCGAACTGCCACAGGCCGCGATGACTGCTGAAAGCGTTGGTCCCCGCCTGAAGAACGGCAAACACCTCGCCCGAAGTGTTTGTGCCCAGGAAATCGGGAAGCCGTAGAAAATCGTTCGCGCCATCAAACCTCACTCCCGGGTGGGAACCGTGGACGGAGGATGCGAAGCGGGGTTGGCTGCCGGTGCTCGTTTGGGTCGCGTCGTTTCCGTGGCCGCTCTGGTCCTGCCAGATCGTCACCGAGGCGTCCGGACCGCCGTACAACACACCGGCATCGCTTCTCAACCACAGCTGCAGGTCTGTCAGTGGCATCCCGGCTCCGTCGGTCGGGGTCGTCACGCTCACCTCGTCCGAATAGTTGGATTCCCCCGCGTAGTTCCAGGCTTTGATCCGGTAGAGGAAGGTCGAACTGGCTGTGCCGGTGTCATCGAGAAAAGCGGTGGTGTCCCTGACTTCACCCACCGGGGCATAGCTGCCGGCTGGTCCGGATTTGCGCTCCACCCGGTAAACCGCGGTTTCCGATCCCAGGACGTTGGTCCAGTTCAGACTGACCTGATGAGAGCTGACGGCTGTGGCGGTCAATCCAGCGGGAATGTCCGGAGGATGATTGATCCAGTGGTAGGTCTGGTTCAGGTACAGCCCAACCGCATCGCGTTCCGCGTCCGACAACACCCGGCCAAAGAGGAGCAGTGCGGCGATGTCGCCATCGAGGTAGGTGCTGGCGCCATTGTAGCCGAGATACGGCTGGGTGTGGAAACCCGGGGACGTGTCGCGGGTTTCAAAATGGGTCCGGCCGTTGATGCGGCTGATCCAGTGTCCCGGTTCACTGGCTGCGTTGTAGAGATGGAATTCATCGATTGGCTGGCGGGGTACCCCGGTGTTGGCGATGACGGAAGTCAGGCCGAAGCTGGCCGAGATGTAGGCTCCGCTTCCGGCGGCATGGGGATAGTAGCCTCCATTGGCCAGGCCAAATCGCCACAAGGTGCGGTTGACGGTCGGCAGGGCGGTTGCCATCCGCTGCACCACGAACACCTCCGCCGCCAGGTTCGTGCTCAGGAAATCCGGCAGGCGAAGATAATTGTTGGGGATGAACCGCACCACCGCGTGCCCATTGAGCACCTCCGCCACCAGCCGGGGTTGGAAACTGCTGCTCGCCTGGGTCGCGTCATTGCCACGACCGCTCTGGTCCTGCCACAGGCTGATCGCGCCGTTGGTTCCCGCCGACACCGTGTCTGCCTGGAGCCAAAGTTGCAGATCCGCAAGCGGGAGCAGGTCCTGCGCTGGGGGCGGATGGAACAGCGCCCGGAAGAAGAGCCCGTTGGTCCGCCCGCCCATGGCCACCTCGAACGGCGTCCCATCCACTCCGGTCGAGGCAACAAGTGATGATTCAAACGTCCAGGGCTGTGTCAGGTCTTCCTTGGACTCGATTTCATAGGTCGCCCCCGGTTCCGATCCGTGCAGGACCAGGTGGACCGCATGGTTGGAGACGCGGATGATCTCGAGGCGGAGCGGCGTGGAGTCGGGCGGTTGGGAAACCCCACCGGGGGAGGCGGCAGGCTGCGCCGGCGGCCACGGTGACGCCCAGGCGACATCAGCGGAATGCAGGCACAACGCCAGCGGGAGCAGCCATGCCGGTCCCGGAAGACCCTTCCAATCGAACCCCTTCATATCCCCATGCCCTTTCCATCTTGCGCGCGAAGTGGGAGAGTCGTGAAGGAGGAAGAACCCGAACCCGTTCCTGTTCCCGACCCGGCCACCGCGCCGCACCCCATCCCCTGGCGATACCTGTCAGCCACCCGATGGGCTGCACCCTTGTCCGGTCTCGCCGTTGAAGCACCATTACCCGCTCCGGCTCAGACGCTGAAAACGAACAACTGCTCAACGCCGCATTACAAGGCCAGCGAGCCGTGGGAACTGTGCCAGTGACGCGATCCTATGAATCCCAACCCAACCCGCCAAGTCCTTTTTTTCGCAAATTGTAGCGCAAGAGGTCACGAGTGCCCCATGACGAAAGCAGGCGACCTGTAGCGCACGAGGTGACGAGTGCCCCGCAATGAATGTAGCGCACGAGGTGACGAGTGCCCGTAGCGCGTCCATCGACTCCTGACGCCTTCGTCCACAAATTCAAGCCCCACCTGGGGAGTCATTTGAACAGGAGATCGCAGAGAGAACTGAGGGGGAACAAGGACTTACCACAAGTCCTGACTGCGACCCAGAGGCTGCGCCATTCATCGGCCCCTGCGACGACCGCACATCGAATCAGGCTCTTCGTGCCGCCCACTACGTTTCCTCTGTTTCCTCCTGTTCGATCCGCACCGGTTCGGTTTTGTTGACTCGACCCCATTCGTTTTTTTGACCTTTGCGACGCTTCTGCTGGAGGGCGGCTGCGACGTGCGGTATGTCCAGGAAATGCTCGGCCACTCCAAGCTCGAGACCACCGCCATTTACACACATGTCAGCATCCGTACCTTGAAGGAAATGCACGCGCGCTATCACCCGGCTCGAATGCCCGGAACACGTATCCTGGTGACTCCTGGCGGGTGATTCTCGCTGAGTGGGCTTGATCGGACTGCCGCTCCTGACCATTGCTCAATCTTAGGCCAACGCCAGTTTGTGCTTGGCCTTCGGTTCCGTTCGGCTTCACACTGGACACCGTGCTTTGGGGAACGTTCAGCGTGTCCAAGAGCCGTAGCAACCCTGCGTCGCCTGCCAGGCGCCGGCGCACGTGCCCCGGGCAGCGATGCCGCTCCCTCCCAACACGCTCCAGGAAACCTCGAGCCCCCACTACAACAACCCCCTTGGGCGATGAAATCAGCCGCGATCCGATTGGGGAACGCGGAGGGATGAACCTCTATGGGTTTGTGGGTAATGCCTCTCCAAACAAGGTTGACCAGCTGGGGTTG
>JALOTU010000361.1 GCA_025457725.1 Verrucomicrobiota bacterium | reverse complement strand
TGGCGGCCTCGATGACTTCCCACACGTCAATGCCCATCCGCGCATACACCACCTTCAATTCGTTGACCAGGGCGATGTTAACGCTGCGAAAAATGTTCTCCAGCAATTTTGCCGCCTCAGCCACCCGACAGGAGGATACCGGCACGACCGTCTTGATGGCCTGACCATACAGCTGCACTGCTTTCTCCAGGCAGGCGGGCGTCAACCCTCCCACAAGTTTGGGCACCTCGCCTACCTTGCTTGCCGGGTTGGCCGGATCCTCACGCTCCGGCGAGAAGGCCAGATGAAAGTCCACCCCCGCCCGCAACCCGGATCCTTCCTCGATCACGGCCCGCAACTCTTCGTCGGTTGTTCCGGGGTAGGTCGTGGATTCCAGGGCGACCAGCGTACCCGGCTTGAGGTGGGGCGCCATCGCCCTTCCCGTCTCCAATACATAACTGATATCGGGCTCGCGGTTTTTGTTGAGCGGCGTTGGCACACAGATGATCACAGCGCCCACCTCCACCACCCGGGCGAAGTCGGTCGAGGCCGAAAAACGACCCGACTTCACCTCTTGCTCCACCGTCTCCGACGGGATGTGCTTGATGTAGCTGCGACCGGCGCTGATGGCGTCCACCTTTGACTGGTCAACATCAAGCCCGAGGACGTCGACCCCGGACCGGGCGAACTGAAGCGACAATGGCAATCCCACATACCCCAGACCGACAATTGCGATTTTCATATTATATTATTTCCTGTTCTGATTTATGGCACCGTGCGGACCTTGTTCCGAGGCACCAAAAGAGCGGGCTGGTCGCCGAACACCGTGCGGCGATTGCAGAGTCGAACGATCGACCACCTTTATGTCATCTTTTTCATCCAACGCATCAAGCGGATGAAAGTCGGAGATAAACCGGCGATGCAGCAGTTGCGTGGAGAGGACTCCCACCAAGGCCATGTCATCGGTTTCGCCCAAAGGTTTCCCGGCATGGAGTTTCGCTGACATGTGTTCAACCGCCTTGGGCTTGAACACCCCAACACTTTGAATCGTTCCCGGGGAGAGCAAGTCCCGGACGTATCCGGTTTCCGGGCCATCCCGGAAGGAATAATGAATCGGTGCCCGATAGGGTCGCTTGCGCCGATTGCCAATGCTCTCCGGCAACCAGTCCTTGGCCACTTGTCGCAGGAGCCATTTTTCGCGGAGCCCGCGCAATTTGAATTTGGACGGCAAACGGGTGCAAAGCTCCACCAGCCGGTGGTCGAGAAACGGGTATCTGCCTTCAACGGAATGGGCCATGGCCACCCGATCTCCCTGTGCCGCCAGCAGGTAGCCGGTCATGAAAATGGATGCTTCCAGATACTGCGCTCGTTCCAACAGACCCCAGGTGGAGAACCCCTGGGCGAAGCGCTTGCATGGATCTGAGGTTGCCGGTTCCGCATCAGATCGAAAGTCCTCACTAAACAACCGAAATGTGCGACGATTGTTGCGCCAGCGCACCTGGTGCGAGTAATCCGGAGCCTCCGTCTCCCGAAGACCGGTGCCAAAGAAGGCCTCAAGGTAGGCCGGCCCCATCGCAGCCAACCGGGTGATATCAGGATAAATCTGCCCCAGCAATCGCGGGCGAATTCGGGATTCAGGTTGCCGGGCCCAGAACTGTCGAATCATTGCCTCCTTGAAAATGTCATACCCCCCAAGGAACTCATCCGCTCCTTCCCCGGTCAGGACAACCTTGTAACCCCGCCCACGGACTAATTGGGAGAGCAGAAACATCGGCGCGGGCGCCGTTCGCATCAAAGGTGTCTCCACATGCCAAACCACCTCCGGAAACACCCGCCCGATATCCGCGCACGTTGCGTGAACGACCTGGTGCTCCGTTCCCAGGTATTCCGCCATCCGCAGTTGATGCTCACTTTCGTCAAACTGGGGATCGCTGAATGAAATGGAAAAGGTGTCCAATTGCGACACGCCAAGTCGTTTGACTACGGAAGCGATGACGGCGGAGTCTAACCCGCCGCTCAGGTAGGCACCCACAGGCACGTCGGCACGCAACCGAATTCGGGTCGAATCTACCAGCAACTCACGAAAAGCTTCAATCACTTCATCGGCATTGGCGTTCGGTGCGGGGTTGAACTCCAGGGACCAATAAGACTGCAAACGCGGGGTGGTGTCTTGAATTTCCAGATAGCATCCGGCGGGCAGTTCCCGGACCCCCATGAAACTGGTCTGAGGTGCCATCGGCGCCCAGAAGT
The DNA here is from genome assembly GCA_025457725.1 of Verrucomicrobiota bacterium. Lineage (GTDB taxonomy): Bacteria > Verrucomicrobiota > Verrucomicrobiia > Limisphaerales > DSYF01 > JALOTU01. Next base: position 1,233 of record JALOTU010000361.1, on the reverse strand, counting down.
TGAAGGCTTGCCCCACGCCTGCAGGGTCCAGCTCGCGGGAGACTGCCGGATCGGCAAACAGCGCCTTGATCTCCGAGGCAAACAGGAGACGACCCGAGGCCTGCGTGTAGAAGAGGGGCCGGATCCCCAACCGATCGCGCGCCAGAAAGAGTGAGCGACGATTGGAATCCCAAAGAGCGAAGGCAAATTGCCCGTTCAATCTTGAAAGACATTCCGGACCATACTCCTCAAACAGGTGAATAATGACTTCGGTGTCGGTGCAAGTCACCAGGCGATGGCCGCGCGACTCGAGTTCCACCCGCAACTCAGGATGGTTGAAAACCTCTCCATTATACACAATCCAGAGTGTGCCGTCCTCGTTGCTGATCGGCTGCTGGCCACCCGCCAGGTCGATAATGCTCAGTCTTGCATTGCCCAGTGCGACATCCCTATCAACATAGATCCCGAATTGATCCGGTCCGCGATGCCTAAGCTGGCTTAACATGCGCCGCATCAGCACCTCCCCGGGCGGAGGCGCCGCAGCCAGATTCACGATTCCTGCGATGCCGCACATTGAAGGGTCTCCGCGGAGCTTCGCTAAACAGCCAATCGCACCGGTGCCGCGTGAAGGTAATCGGCCACACGCCGCTTCCCTTCGATGTCACGAAACACCCGTTCGACCTGATCGACGGTCAGGTCCAGTGCCTGACCCACTTCCGCGGCCGAGTAACCATGGTTATACCCGTAAAGCGCAAGATCCATGCGGTCGTAGGGCAGCGAAAAATAGAATTCTTCCTGGCTCTGGGGCAATGAATACGTGTCGGTCGTGGGGGACCTGGAACAAATTTCCTCCGGAAGTGTCAGGAACCGCGCCATCTGATAGACTTGGCTCTTGTAAAGGTGCGCGATGGGCTTGATGTCGGCGGCGCCGTCCCCCAGCTTCACGAAGAATCCTTGGTCGTATTCCAGCAGATTGGGAGTGCCAGCCACCGCGTAATTAAGGCGATCGGCGTGATAATACTCCAGCATTTTGCGCGTTCGCTGTTTAAAGTTCGTGGCGGCCACGATGCCAAGATACGCCTCCAGATCCAGGCGCGACTCTGTAGAGCGGCCGTCCGGGTATTGCACCACCACCTTGTAGATTCGGTAGCGATCATCCTGCACCACACTGGGGAGGACTATCTTGGACCGGCATTCAGCAGTGTAATCCGGCACAGCCTGCCGGATGGCTTCGTCGCGACGGCGGTAACACCC
>JALOTU010000360.1 GCA_025457725.1 Verrucomicrobiota bacterium | reverse complement strand
CTCATTCACGTGGACCTCCTCGGCGCCCAGAGCGTTGCGCCCTTTCTCGCGGGTTTGTACCATTACGCATGGTTTGTCGGTTTCGGACTGGCCTTTGCCGTCTATCTTTCCCTTCGACAATTATTCCCACACTCTTAAATCATGAAAACACCCACCCTGCCCCCGACTGATCACACCCCCAGGCCTTATGCCGGCCCCTCCGCGGAAGAGGTGTTGGCGAAACCCCGCCATTTTTCATTACTACAAAAAGCCCCTCATGATCGTGGAGGGCAAGGGACAGTGGCTGTTCGACGAAAAGGGCCGACGCTACCTGGACGGCATCGGCGGGATTGTCACGGTGAGCGTCGGCCATTGCCATCCGCACGTGGTGGCGGCCGCCCACGCCCAAAACGAGCTGATCCAGCACACCACGACCATCTATTTGCATCCCGGGATCGCGCTTTACGCCAAGGAGCTGGCCGCCCGGATGCCGGGCGAACTCAAGACGGTCTACTTCACCAATTCCGGCTCGGAGGCCAATGATCTTGCGCTGCTCATGGCTCGGGCCCACACGGGCAACTATGATCTGATCGCCCTGCGCAATGCCTACCACGGAGGCAGCCAGGCAACGATGTCCCTCACCTCCCATCACACCTGGAAGTTCAACGTGCCGCACAGCTTCGGCGTGCAGCACGCCCTCATGCCCGACACCTATCGTGGTCCTTACGGCAAGGAGGATCCGGAGGCCGGCCGCAAATACGCGGGTGACGTCAGGGATCTCATCCAGTTCGGAACCTCGGGACAGATCGCCGGCTTCATCGCGGAATCCATCCAGGGCGTGGGCGGCTCGGTGGTCTTCCCCGACGGATACCTGAAGCACGCTTATGAGCACGTGCGGGCTGCGGGGGGCGTTTGCATTGCGGACGAAGTCCAGGCCGGGTTCGGTCGCACGGGAACCCACTTCTGGGGGTTCGAGACCCAAGGGGTGATCCCGGACATCGTCACCATGGCCAAGGGGATTGGGAACGGATGCCCCCTGGCCGCAGTCGTCACGACGCCCAAGATCGCCAGGTCGATCGCCAATCGGATCCATTTTAACACCTTCGGCGGCAACCCCGTTTCCTGCGCGCAGGGCCGCGCTGTCCTCGATGTCATCGACCGCGAGCGGCTCCAGGCCAACTCGCTGGCCGTCGGAACCCACCTCAAGTCCGGCCTCAATGCCCTGGCCCAAAAGCACGCCATCATCGGCGAGGTGCGCGGCCTCGGCCTCATGCTCGGGGTGGAACTGGTGAAGGATCGGGCGACGAAAGAACCCGCGCGTGAGGAATGCATGGCCGTGTTCGAAAAGGCGCGCGATCTCGGCTTGCTCATCGGCAAAGGCGGCCTCTGGGGGAACACGTTGCGCATCAAGCCACCGATGTGCCTGACGCAGGCGGACGCGGACTTCATGATCGAAGTGCTGGATGCCGCGCTGGCAACACTGTAACGGGATCGACACGGAGTGCGAACGCGATTCAGGTCAAGGGTCCAGAGTCATGTTGATCCCGGCCCCGAAACACAAGGGTCCTCGTCGATGGAACCGGATCCTTCCGTGACCGCGAATTTGGAATGAGAATGAAAAGCGACAGACTTGCAGATCGTCATGCACACTTCATGCAGGCGGCCATCCGGCTCTCCAGGCGGGCCTTGACGCGGAAGCAGGGCGGGCCGTTTGGTGCCGTGATTGTGCGGGAGGGAAGGATCATTGCACGGGGTTGGAATCAGGTGATTGGAACGCACGATCCCACGGCTCACGCCGAAGTCGTTGCCATTCGTGAGGCATGCCGGAAACTGAGGCAATTCCACCTCGACGATTGCGTCATTTACAGCAGTTGCGAGCCCTGTCCCATGTGTCTTTCGGCCATCTATTGGGCCCGGCTGGGACGCGTTTACTATGCAGCCACGCGGTCGGATGCGGCGCGCATCGGCTTCCAGGACCGGACCCTCTATCGTGAAATCCAGCTTTCACCGACCCGCCGCCAGATCCCCTTCCATACCCTCTTGCGCGAGGACGCCCGGCAGGTGATGCAAAAGTGGACGGAGATGGAAGACCACGTCGAATACTGATTCCGCACTGTCGGACCGCAGGAGCCGCGCGGTGCCTCTGGCCCGATATCCACGGCCGCCGCATGGGCAGGCCAATGTCGCAATCCAAATCCGAGCGGGCACTCCTGATGTCGTGCGCTGCAACAAGTCGCCTTGGGTCAACACGGGATGATCGTCTTCACTCCAGCACATACCGCCGGGCAAGGGCGAGGTATTGTTCGATGGACGCCTGGCGCCAGGATTCGTCCCGACGCAGTTCCGCGGCCATGAGGTCCGCCACCCGCGGGGCGGCAGCCCTGCTGGCCCGGGCGTCGAGCAGCAGCGCGCGTGTCCGCCGCGAGAGAACATCTTCAACCGTTCGCGCCATTTCTTCGCGCACGGCCCAGACCACCTCCGCGCCGGTGCAGGTCAGGTCGGGGTGGATCGGTTGGGCCCAGTCGGGCCGTGACGCCGCCAGCCGGGCAATGGCCGGCGCATCGGATCCATGAACCCGCAGTTCCTCCGGCTCCGGAAAGCAATCGGTCCAACCGTGGAGCCGCAGGCTGGAGGTTCCGCAGGGTCGCCGGTCAAACCCGGCAATGGTTTCCGCCTGGTCGATCGCATCCTCCGCCATTCTGCGGTACGTGGTCCATTTTCCGCCGGCGATGGTGAGCAGCCCGGAATCGGAGATCAGTATCGTGTGATCGCGTGAAAGCGCCGCGGTGTTCTTGCCGTTCCCGGCCCGGACCAATGGACGGAGTCCGGCGAACACGCTCAACACGTCACTTCGTTTCGGGTCCCGGGCAAGATAGCGGGAGGCGTTGTCGAGAATGAACCCGATCTCGTCGGCGGTGGGAACAGGTTCAAGCGCGACACTCTCCACAGCCGTGTCGGTCGTGCCAACAATAACCCGATCGTGCCACGGCACCGCAAACAGCAACCGGCCATCGGAGGTGTGCGGCACCATGATGGCGCTGTCGCCGGGCAGGAACTGCCTTGGCAACACCAGATGCACGCCCTGGCTGGCGGCAATCACGGGAGGACTGTCGGGGGCATCCAGCACCCGCACCGAATCGGAGAACACGCCGGTCGCATTGATGACGGCCTTCGCAGCAATCTCGTGTTCCTCCCCGGTCTCGGTGTCCACCGCGATCACGCCGCTGACGAGGTTGTTGCGCTTGAGCAGCCGGACCACGCGGAAGTAGTTCAAGGCCGCGCCTCCTTGATCAAACACCGTCTGCGCCAGGTGAATGGCCAGCCGGGAATCATCGAACTGCCCGTCGTAATAGCACACCCCGCCCTGCAGGCCGGATGGCTCCACGGTCGGAATGCGCTCGATCGTCTCCTCCCGGGTCAGCGTCCGGGAGGGGCCCAATCCGAGCTGTCCTGCCAGCCGGTCATACAACTTCATCCCGATGCCGTAAAAGGGTCCCTCCCACCAGCTGTAAACGGGAACGACAAACGCCAGGTGATGCACCAGGTGGGGCGCGTTCTGACACAGCAATCCGCGTTCGTGCAGCGCCTCCATCACCAGGGAAACGTTGCCCTGTTTGAGGTAGCGCACCCCGCCATGCACCAGCTTGGTGCTGCGACTGGACGTGCCCTTGGCGAAATCGTGTTGTTCCAGCAGCAGGGTCCGGTAACC
>JALOTU010000359.1 GCA_025457725.1 Verrucomicrobiota bacterium | reverse complement strand
ACAAGGCATGCGCTTCACCGATGCCTATGCCGCATGCAATGTCTGCTCGCCGACGCGGGCGGCGATCCTGACCGGCAAATACCCGGCACGACTCCACCTGACCGACTGGCTCAATGGCCGCCCTGATCAACCGGATCAAGCCCTCAACCGACCCGAGTTCCGGAAGTACCTGCCGCTGGAGGAGGTCACGCTCGCCGAAACCCTGAACCAGGCCGGTTATGAGACGGCCTTCATCGGCAAATGGCATTTGGGCAAGGCGCCGGAGTATTGGCCGGAGCATCAAGGCTTTGACCTCAATGTCGGGGGCTGCGGCATGGGCCATCCGCCGTCCTATTTCAGTCCGTATGGCATTACCAATCTGGTTGACGGGCCCGAGGGCGAATACCTTGACGATCGGCTGACCGAGGAGGCTTTGAAGTTCATGGAAGCCGCGAAGGACAAGCCGTTTTTCCTGTATCTCGCCCATTACGCCGTGCACACCCCGTTGCAGGCTAGGGCCGAGGCGATTGCGAAATACAAGGAGAAGGCAGCCGGGCTTCCACCCGACGGCCCGGTGTTCAGGGAGGACCGGGGGCGGCAGGTGCGGCAGGTCCAGAATCATCCGGTTTACGGGGCGATGGTCGGGAGCCTGGATGACAGCGTGGGGCGCCTACTGGACAAACTGGATGCGCTTGGCCTGGCGACCAACACGATTGTCATCTTCACCTCCGACAATGGGGGGCTCTCGACAGCCGAAGGCACCCCCACATCAAACCTGCCGCTGCGCGCCGGCAAGGGCTGGGCCTACGAAGGCGGCGTGCGCGAACCCCTGCTCATCCGGTGGCCTGGCGCGGTCCAGCCCGGCAGCGTCAGCCCGGAGGCTGTGATTTCCACCGATTTCTATCCCACACTCCTCGAAATGCTCGGTCTCCCATTGAGGCCGCAGCAGCATGTGGATGGGATCAGCATGGTCGCCGCACTCCAAGGGGGCACGTTGCCGGAACGCCCTCTGTTCTGGCATTACCCGCATTACAGCAATCAAGGCGGCAAACCCCATGGCGCAGTGCGCCTGGGCAACTACAAACTGATCGAATGGTACGAGGACAGGAACGTCGAGCTGTTTGATTTGCACGCTGACCTCGGCGAGCATCTCGACCTTTCCGAGCAGCTTCCGGAGACCACGGCCCACCTCAGGAAGCTTTTGCACGAGTGGCGCCAGCAGGTGAACGCCCAGATGCCGACACCCAATCCACACTACAAACCTTCACGCACAACGGGGACCATGAACGGGGGCGAATAGATCCACGACGTCGAACACGGACTCATGAATCACATTGCCAACACCCTGCACGCGCCGCCGCAGCGCGGAGCAAACAAGTCCTGAGTTTCCAATGAGCCACAACACATCCCAGCCAGATGCCGGCAGCCGCGCTGCCAGCATGTTTGCCAAAACCTTTGGACGCGCCCCCCGCTGGATAGCCTCCGCGCCGGGCCGGGTCAACCTGATTGGCGAGCACACCGATTACAACGACGGCTTCGTGCTGCCCATGGCCATCGAACATCGCACCGCCATCGCCGGTGATGTCAGCGGCACCCAGAACGTCACGCTTCACAGCGCGACCAACGGCGAGACGGCCTCCTTCAGCATAGGCCGGGACATGAGACGCGGCGAACCGTCGTGGGCCAACTATGTCAAAGGGGTCGTTGCGGGATTCAGCCGCCTGGGCGCGTCGCTGGAAGGCTTTCATGCTGTCATCGACTCCGATGTGCCGCTGGGCAGCGGCCTGTCCAGCAGCGCGGCGTTGGAGGTTGCCGCCGCCACCTTGATGGAGGCCATCATCGGCAGCACCATCGATCCCACCGAAAAGGCGCGGCTCTGCCAGCAGGCGGAACACGAGTTTGCCGGCGTTCCCTGCGGCATCATGGACCAGTTCATCTCCGCGATGGGCCGGAAGGATCACCTGCTGTTGATCGACTGCCGTTCCCAGACGGGCGAACTTGTTCCGTTCAAGGATCCCACGCTGCAGGTGTTGATCATCAACACCAACGTCCGCCACTCCCTGGCGGACGGCGAATATGCCAGACGCCGCGCCCAATGCGAGTCGGCGGCCAGGACCTTGAAAGTCCGCGCCCTGCGCGATGCCACGCTGGATCAGTTGGAGGCGGCAAGGACCGGGCTCGACCCGCTGATCCACCGTCGCGCCCGGCATGTCATCAGCGAGAACCTGCGCACCACCGAGGCTGCGCGCTGTCTGCGCGACGGCTGCTGGGAACGGTTGGGCGAACTGATGTATGCCAGCCACGCCTCGCTACGCGACGACTACGAAGTGAGCTGTGAAGAACTGGATCAGGTGGTTGAACTGGCCCGGAACATAGGCGCCCGCGGGGGCGTGCTCGGCTGCCGCATGACCGGGGGTGGATTTGGCGGTTGCGCCGTCGCCCTGGTAAAGGCCGACCAGGCGAAGACCATCAGCGGCCAAATCTCGGAAGGCTACCTCGACAAGACCCGGAGGCGCGCCGACATCTTTGTCTCCCGGCCGGGCGCAGGCGCGGCTGTGACGGCTGGCGGGACTCACAGTCGCAGCTCCACTTGGCGGAAACCCGTTTCATCCAGCGGCAAAGCCTCCCCACCCGCCAGCTGACAGTCCAGTTCGAGATGAGGTCTGTCCCCTGCGTGCCGGTAATAGAGGCGGAACGGATGCCAGCCGGCCTGGAGACGGATGCTGCCGCTGACTTTTCCCGCCGGATTTTTTGCCGGTTCCTCCACCACCCGGATCTCGTGCAGGAAAAGCATGGCGCCGCAGTCGCTCTCGAGTGTGAAGATGTAGTCTCCATCCTCTGCCGCATGAAAGAACCCTTCGAACGCCAGGCCGAACGATTGATCGCCTGCTTCCAATGGCAGGTCGATCCCCTTGGCCTGGCCGCTCCGCAGCGGTGCGAGCGTCCTGAAATCCGGCATCCAGGGCCATTCGCCCTTGAACCATGACCACGTCAGACCCGGGGGGCTTGAGGGCGCCCTCGCCATCGAAGGCACAAACGCTTCGTCGTAGGGCCGTTTGGCGCTGGCGTCCGGTTTGCGCACCCGCAACGCGCGCGCTTTCAGGCTGGCCTGCAACCCTGCGAAGGATGGATCCGAGGCCAGATTGTTCGTTTCCTGCGGGTCCCGGCCCACATGATAGATCTCGAAGTCATCCTCCGCGGATTTCACGTTGTAGCGGACGCCCTTGTAGCCGTCGAGATGAACGACCTGCATCTGTCCGCGTTGTCGTCCGCGATGCGACCGGGCGAATTCGGGATAGTCCGGAGTCCGTGTGTTGTTGAAATACTCGAGGTACAGAATCCCAGGTCTCCGATCACCCCGCCCTGTCAAAGTGGGCAGGAGTGAGACTCCGTCCGAGGCTGCCGGCACGGGCAGGCCCGCCAGTTCCGCAAACGTGGCCAGCCAGTCCCATTGTCCCGAGGGACGATCCTCCACCCTGCCGGCAGGTAT
>JALOTU010000025.1 GCA_025457725.1 Verrucomicrobiota bacterium | reverse complement strand
AGATCAGCATGGGCTCCCACGGGTGCCCCAACGCTTCGCTGAACTGCTTGATCGACTGCGACAGCAGCACGGGCACGAGCGAAACGGCGATCAGCAGCAGGTAGCTGGATGCTTCCCGCACCACTTCCACCGGCTGTCCCAGAAGGGCCAGATGGTTTCGCACCAGCGCCATGATCAGGGCCGCCACCGCTCCGGTCGCAAGTCCCAGGGCAAGCCCGTGCCGCAAGGTCTCACCGGCCTGGTCGCGTTCGCCGGCCCCAAAAGCCTGCGCCGTGAACACCGTGATTCCCGAGATCACCCCAAAGGCGGTGACCATGAGCAAATGGCTGAGGTGAAAGCCCAGGGACACCGCCGCCAAAGGCTGGGTCCCCAACCGTCCCACCATCAACGTATCGGCCATGCCCATCAACATTTGGCCGACCAAACCGGCCATGATGGGCAAACCCAGGAGAAACGTCTCCCGTGCCTCCGCAATCCCGGAATGCAGGCGAGCCGACTTCATCATCGATCCGCGGCAGAGGGCACCGGCGGGCGGGCCAGGGACAGCGAACTCGAAGTCAGCACCCGGCTTTGGGCGGAATCCTTGGGCACTCGCAGAATCAAGACCACGGCGAGCACCACCAATGCACCCCCTGCGGCTGCGTGAGTGGAGAGAGTTTCCCCTCCCACAAAGATCCCCAGCACGACGGCAATCACCGGGTTCACATAGGCATGGGTGGCCACACGCGCGGTGGACGTGACCTGCAGCAACCAGACATACGCCGTGAACCCGATCACGGATCCTGCGGTGAGGAGGTAGAGCCACGCGAGAATGGATTTCGTGCTGATCGAACCCGGATCGAATCCGCGGGATTCGCCCGACAACAACCCGAGGACCAGCAACGCCAGGCCAGCCGTGGTCATCTGCATGCCCACCAGAAGCAGCGCTGAGGCGGGCTTGTCGGCCTGCCGGCTCCAGACCGAGCCGTAGGCCCAGGAGATCGTAGCCGCCAACAGAATGGCGATGCCCGCAAGGTGGCCTGCAGCAAGCGGCTCGTCCCCTCGCGGAGCAATGATGATCACCACCCCGGCAATCCCCAAAGCCAGTCCGACCAGGGTGGGCACAGACGGTCGGGCCCCTCCGCGCCACCAATCGATCACCACCATCCACACCGGGGTCAGGGCGATGATCAGGGCGACCAGCGTGCTGGGAAGCCGCTGCTCCACATACGTCACCGAACCGTTCCCGACCGCCAGCAGCAGACATCCCACCACAGCGGCATCGCGCCACTGCATCAGCGAAGGACGCTCATGGCTTTTGAGACGCGCGAATCCATACAAGAGCAACCCAGCCAGAAGGAATCTGCCGCCCGCCATGAGAAACGGCGGAATGGTTTCGATGGCAAACCGGATGCCCAGGTAAGTGGACCCCCAGAACAGGTAGATGGCTGCGAACGCAGCGATCACCAGTCCACGGGGCGGTTGGGCGGATCCAAAGGCTGGGCGAGCACTCATAAGCTCACGTCAGGCTCGGAGGGGTCAGAGGCGAAGATCTCCGCGTCCGCGAAGGTCGCAGCCCGGGCATCCTCGATTTCCAGCCCGATGCAACGGTAGATTCCGTCCAATGCGGCGAGGAATTCGGGCAATCCACCCGGGAATCCCCGCTCGGCAGTCGTGTCATTCGTGTTCATGTTGTGTCCTTTCCATGTGTCCGCTGGCACGGAGGCGGGAGACAAAAAAACCCACCGCCGTTGGCCAGCGGTGGGTTTTGAAAATCCGGTAATTCGCTCAGAAACTCTCCCCAACCGCCAGGCTGCCCGCAATCTTGCGGGTGTGCAGCCAGTTCGTGACAGCCGCCTTCGGGCAGCCGCACGCGGGCATCATTTGGTTGGAGAACAAGGAGTTCATACCGTCAACGCGGAGCAGACTATCAACACACCCCCGTCCGGTCAAATGCGATTCTGGTTACAAGATGGGGCCCGGTTCGCCGAACAGGATCCCGCCAGCATCACAGTCGTGGGACACGTCCCATTGCGCCCACCGCAATTGGAGGCGACCGGTGAATCGTGTTGCTAATTTGAGCCTTCCGTGGATTCCTGCAGATTCACTTCGGGCGGTGCGGTGGCATTCAGCTGGCCCAGAACGGCGTCGGTGAGATCATCGGGATCGCTCGTGTAAAGAATCACCGGCGTGCGGTTGGGGGTTTCAGCGGCCGTGTCCACCACGAGTGTGAAATTGCCCGCCTTGGCCTTGCTGGTGATGGTGGCCTTGACTTCCACCAGGATGTTGTCCCGCATGCGGCGCTGCTGCTCTTCAATGGTGGTGCGGGCCTGGCGCTGGAACTGTTGAATGGTTTGCTCGTCCTCGCGCAGCTGCTTGAGCTTGTCCTCGGCCTTCTTCTTGCGCTTTTCCCTTTCCGTGATCGAGACCACCTGGTCATTGGCGCTCTCCAGAAGGCTTTGATACTCGCCCTTGGCCGTTTCAAAATCAGCGACCAATCCCTTCAGCTCCTTTTCCATTTCATCGCCGCGTTCCTTGAGGGCCGCGTTGGCCTGCTTGGTCTTCCAGTATCCATCAAAGACCTTGCGCAGATCGATGGTGGCGATGCGGTCCTGTGCCAGGGCCGGCAGCGTGGCGAAAGCGACAAGGGCTGAGAGGATTGCGAGTTTGATGGATCGGTTCATAATAGTCATGGGAAACAAAATCAGAATTCGCGGGTGTAGCCAACCCCAAATTGGAAGCGGCCACTTCCCCCGTTGTACTCATCATGCGTGATCGGGATGGCGTAGTCGAGCCGTAAAGGGCCTATCGGCAGGTTGATGCGGACCCCGATTCCCCAGTCGTCGTTGTAGACACCCGTGTTGTACCCGGGCCCGAGGGAGGGCTGGGGGGTGAAGCTGAAGGCGTCCGGATAGACCATACCGATATCATAGAACACGGCCAGTCGGAGGCGTTCAATAATTGGTATGGAGTATTCCGCCGACCCGAACCAGTAAGTCTTGCCGCCAATGGGTTCGTAATCCGAGCCGTCCTGGGTGGGCTCGCGGGGGCCGACTCCACGATATTCGTATCCCCGCAAGGTGTAGAGTCCTCCCAGATAGTATTGCTCGTAGAACGGCACGTCATCCGTTCCGCCAAATTCCTGGGCCACACCGGTCCGGCCGACCAATTCGAGGACGTGCCCTTTGAAGAACCCGGGGAAATACCACGCGGACCGGATTTCAGCCTTGTAGAAGTCCTGCGAACCGCCAAACGGTCCGCCGGTGACTGAGCCAATCAGCTCGGTTTTCTGACCATGGCTCGGCAGCCCCAGGCCCCGCCGCGTATCATAGGAGAGCGAGGCTGCCACCTCCGAGAGCAACGAGAAGCCCTTCTCATCCTGGATCGATGTCGGCGCGTTTTCATCGACGTTGATGATGCCGACGTTTTCGAGGGTGTAACCAATGCCGCCAATGAAGAAATCATTCCAGAGCGGGCGTCGGAAGCCGATGCGCCCGCCGCCCCGGGACTCGTCGTACAGGCCCTGCACGCTTTGGTAGCCCAGCTCGCGGTAAAACAAATCGAGGCTGAACTCCAGCTTTCGCCCGAGAAACCAGGGTTCAATGAACTGCATGGTGTAGTCTTGACGCGAGGTTCCCAGCTGCAGGCGCAACCGCAGCTTCTGGCCTCCTCCTTGGAACGAAGGCGGGCGGGCGATGTCGAAGTTTGCTTGCGTGAACTCCACGAAACCGACGAGGGCATCCACCGAGCTGAACCCGGCGCCCATGCTCATGTTGCCGGTGTTTTTCTCGTCCACGCCGACAATGAGGTTCTTTCGATTGGGAATCGTGGTGGGTTCGGGGCGCAGGTCCACCTTGGAAAAGTAGTCAAGTCCCTCGAGGCGGGCCCGGCTGATTTTGATGCCCACGGAGTCAAACACCTCGCCCGGAGACACGGCCAATTCACGGCGAATCACCTTATCCTTCGTCTTGGTATTGCCGCGAATTTCAATCTTTTCGATGTAGGACTTCTGGCCTTCGGTGATGTTGTACCGCAGATCGATGGTGCCGGTTTCGGTGTTGGGTATGCGCTCGACCCCAAGGTTGCGGGACGAGGTGGTGACGTCGATATAGCCCTTGGAGCCGTAAAAATCCTCGATGGCCTGCACGTCCCGGCGGAGGCCGCCGGGTGTGAACGTGCTGCCGGGGCCCTGTTTCAACAACGCCTCGATGGTGTTGGTAGGAAAGACCTTGGGCCCCACCACCTCCACCGTGCCCACTTCGTATTGTGTGCCTTCACTGAGATCGAATTGAATGACGAGGGTGTTCGTGGTGGGGGATTGGAATCGCACATTCTTGATCTCGAAATCCAGGTAACCCTGGTCCAGATAAAAATCCTCCAGTTTGGTTTTATCCTGTTCAAACTGCTCTTCCTTGAAACGGCCGGACCCCGTGAGCCAGGAGAGCCACCAACGCTTCCGGGTCTTGATGACTTTTCTCAGTTTTTTTTCGGGAAATGCCTCCGCACCCACGAAATCAACTTCCTTGATCTTGATCTTCGGCGTTTCGGTCACCTCAAAAACCACCGTCCCGCGTCCGGCGGCGTCGTCAATGTAGCGCACGTACTTGACCTGGGTGCCGGGGTAGCCCTTCTTTTCGTAGAGTTCCTGCATGGCCCGGGCGTCCATGAACAGCTTGCGTTCGTCCAGCGGTTCCCCGGGCTTGGAGGTGACCTTCTTCATCAACTTGGACGTCTTGAGCGCCTTGTTGCCCTGGATGGTGATCTCGGTGAGTCGGGGTTTACCCTGCAGAATGTAAGTTAACACCACTCCGCCAGGCTCCATCTCTTCGGTGATCTGGATGTTGTAAAAGAGCCCCGTGGAGTAAAGGTTGCGGATGTCGTCGTCCGTTGCCGAAGGGGTATAGGGGTCGCCGGGCTTGAGCCGGATTTGTGCCTTGATGTAATTATCCCCCGTGGCGGCCGGACCCACGTGCTTGATCTGAATCCGGGCAACATCCACGGAGGGCAGCATCGCCGTCTGGGCAAGAGCGCCAGAGGCCGCTGCCAGCCAGAGGCAGAAACTCGCTGCCCAAACGAAATGTCTCATGTTCAAGTCTATTCCGGCACTGCTTCGTCACTCACCTTGGCGGCGCTTTCGAACCGGGTGAACGACCTCAGGAAAGTCAGGTTGACATCGCCGGTGGGGCCGTTCCGTTGCTTGGCGATGAGCAGATTGACCGGCACACCCTCGGACTCCTCCCCGCCCCCCTCCTCATCCTCGCTGCTGGGTTTGTAGAGCAGTCCGACGAGGTCGGCATCCTGCTCGATGGCCCCCGATTCACGCAAATCAGACAGCCGGGGCTTGCGATTCTTGTCCTTCTCCAACTCACGATTGAGCTGGCTGAGCACGATCACTGGAACCTTGAGTTCTTTCGCCAGGGCCTTGATTCCACTGGAGATTTCCGAGATCTCCTGCTGCCGGTTCTCCTGGGCCCGGCGGGCAGTAGAGTTGAGCAGTTGCAGGTAGTCAATGACCAAAAGCTTGAGGCCGTGTTGGGCGTGCATGCGACGGGCCTTGGCCCGCAATTGAAGGATGGACAAGCCGGAGGTGTCATCGATGACAAGCGGGGCCTTTGACAGTTTGCCGGCCACCTGGGTCAACTTGGGAAAGTCCCGCTCGGAGAAGAACCCTTCCCGCGCATCGCGAAGATTGACCCGCGCCTTGCAACACAGCATGCGCAGGACAAGCGATTCCGAGGTCATCTCCAGGCTGAACACCCCCACCGGCAATCCCAGCTCCAAGGCGACATGCTCGACAATGTTCATGGCCAGCGAGGTCTTGCCCATGCTGGGACGTGCAGCGATGACGATCATTTCGCCCGGATGCAACCCGGTGGTCATCTTGTCGAAATCCATAAACCCGGTACTGATCCCCGTGAGCATGCCCTGTCGGCTGTGGTATTCCTCGATGGTGTTGATCGCCTTGTGAACGAGATCCTTGATGGCGGTTTGCGACTCGTCGACGCCGGATTCCACCACACTCAGAATATCCCGCTCCGCCTCGTCCAGCAGCGCATCCACATTGCCCTCGTGTTCGTAAACACGCCCCACCATGTCGGTGCAGGTCAAAATCAGGCGCCTTAGCAGGTGCTTCTCCCGGACGATGTCCAGGTAGTATTCCAGATTGGCCGCCGAGGGCACGGCGTCGGCCAGCGAGGAAAGGTAAGTCAAGCCGCCGACCCCTTCCAACTGCTTGCGGTCACGCAGGCGCTGCTGCAGGGTCACCAGATCAATGGCCTCCCGCGCATCATACATCTCCTGCATCGTGGCATAGATCGTCTGGTGACGAAGATCGTAGAAGGTGTCCGCGGCGGATTTGAGCTTGGTGATGCACTCCCCCATGCAATCGTTGGGCGAGAGCAGCACGCAACCCAGTACGCCCTGTTCGGCTTCAATCGAATGCGGGGGCAACCGCTCAATTCGAGGGGGAGCAGGGGCCGGCTTTCGCCGACGGGCTTGTTTTAGATCAGGCGGCTTGCCGCCCGCTTCGCTCACAGAATCGATCACGCCGGTAGAAGTACCGACAAACGGGATGGAGGCAACACGAAGTTGCCCACATTAGTGACAAGTTTTTAACAACCTCCAGCCTCCGGGGAAGCTCCGGCCCCTCGCGGGCGCGGGAAAGGGCGCGCACTAAGCGCTCACGGCGCTCCCCAACGTTGACAACCCATGTCGAATCGCAAACTTCGTCAAGCCGGCCACACTGTGGATGCCCAGCTTGCGCATGAGCCGGTCTCGATGCGTTTCCACGGTGCGCACCCCCAGATTGAGGGCGCTGGCAATCTCTTTGTTGCTCAACCCCTCGGCAATCTGGACCAGGACCTCGCGTTCACGTTGGGTGAGATCCTCCGGACTGGGCGTGGCCTGACCGTTGCGAACCATGCGTCCCAGCGCCATGCGGGCAACCCCTTCACTGAAATAGACATCCCCGTCCGAGACGCATTGCACCGCGCGAGCGACCTCATCCATGGAGGACCCTTTGGGCAGGCAGCCCTGCACTCCGAATTTAAGCGCCTGCATCACGTAACCTTCCGAGGTGAACATGGACAGGATTACCACTTTAATGTCAGGCAATTCGTTTCGCAGAATCTCGGCAACGCTCAATCCGTTGCGCCCGGGCAAATCGATGTCCAGCAGCACCACGTCGGGGGAATGGTCGCGTGCGGCTTGAATGGCAGCGTCTCCGTCTCCAGCCTCTCCAACCACTTCGAATCCCGAAGCCCGGGACAGGCCCATGCTGATCCCTTTACGCACGACAGGATGATCATCCACTACCAAAACCCTAATACTTCTGCGCTCTTTCATTGTGATGAGACTCTGCCCTCCTTGTTGTTAAACCTTCGGCCCGCCTGTGGCCCGGGCGATTGGGGTCCACTCTTGGGAAAACCTGTTGAGCACTGGTGCGTCTGGCTTCCAATCAGGGTGTTGCGATCACCGTGACAGGCAGCGTGATTCAAATGATCCAACCCAAACCAGGCAAGGTGGCTTGATGCTGGAAAATGACACACCATATTGCCTCCTGCCAAGCAATGCGCATGCCGCTGACGGGTGACAGACTCAGAACGAGACACTCACGCCGGCCACACCTGAGACTGCGCCACCGAGATGCAGTATCATCTCCTGGCCACCAATGTTTTGCTGGACATCTCCCAGGGCCTGGTACTGGGCGCCGACGAAGAGGGAGACGCGGCGCGAGAGGGCATACCCCACCTGCCCTGCGACATACCCGCCCACCACCCAATCAGTGGTCTCATCACTCCCGGCGCGCAACACATCTCCTCCGGGCAGAGAATAGCTTTCAAAGAGGTCGTAACCACTGTCCACAGCGGCAAAGGCCAGCCCGCCACTGAAGGTCAGAAACCAGTCCTTGCCCAGATCCACGTCCATGTAGGGACCTAGACGGAAGCCATAGATGTTTGCATCCACGGAACGGCTGCCGGCAATCCCTGTTCCGCCGGTGCTGGTCACCTGCCGGTTGTTCTGCGACACGGTGGAATCAATGATCGGCCCGAAAGTGTCCGGATTCTGAACGGGCGCAGTCGGAACGTACCCATTCAATCCAAATGTGTCGGTGATAACGGTGGTTGTCCCTGGAAGAGGCGCGGTGTCGGTGATCGAGACATTAAAGAGCCCAAACGCCCCTTCAATTCCGTAGTGCACCCTGCCCTTCACGCCAAGCTCCCGATTGTAGGTCATTTCAAATCCCAGGTAGGGTTCGTCCGTGCTGGACGTGCTCCCGGAAGCGGTGGCTGAGGTGCTCGTCATAACCAGGGTGTCATTCCCGGGAATCTGGCTCATGTCGGAAAAACCCCAATACCAAGTCCCGATGGTGCCACCGTGGTTGTTGCCGGTGCTATCCACCTTGTTGTAGTTTTCCTCTGGATTGTTGTAGGTTCGGTTCACGTCCCCGCGCCCATCCGCGGCGCCAGGATCGGACTCGGAAAAGACCGTGCCGGGATCGATGAACTCGGCGTCTATGTTGAACACCGCTTTGAAGCTGACGCTGATGCGGTTGCGCTTCCAGTCGGCCGTCTCGGCCCCCCCTGCCTTCGCTGCTCCCGCCGCCAACAGGGACAGGCTCAGGATCATAATGCATTTCTTCATAACGGCTCCTTTGCTACGTTTCACGGCAACAGGATCACTCGGTAGAGGCGGACGGCTGCCTCCGCGGGAGGGCATTCCGTCTTCGGTTGGCCATGGTCAATCCACTGATACAAAACCCCGTCACCAACAATGGGAGGCTGCGCTCCCTTCCAATCCCGCAGGTTGGGGGAGTATTCGACGGCATACAGACGGTCCGCTTCGGTCTCAAACTCCAGCATGAAGCCGCCGTCAGAACGCATCCGTGCGTTGTGTATGCTCTGCGGGATGCCCACATACTGGATGCGGTCCTGAGGGATGGCGTCCGTGCGAACCTCCAACGTTGGATTGGGAAAGTGAGAGGTGGGAACGTAGTATTCCAGCGTCATGAGAAGTTCGCTTCCCGGCGGTATCGACGACACGGATCGCACATAGGCAATCCCGTTCGTTTCACCTGTCGCATTGATAACCATTGCCCCTGGAGGCAGATCGCTTACCAGGACCTGCACTCCTTCGAGGGTATAGTAGGATGGGTTCGAAATACGGATGCGTTGTTCGAACAGCCCTGTGTTCAGATTGAGCTTTGGCGGGGCCAGGGTTTCCACCGGCGGCGAATCATGGACCGTAATCGTCACCGCCTCAGACCAGGCCGCCGCACCTCGATCATCCTCCGCAAAGGCCGAGAACTCATACGTTCCGGGCGCCACGTTGGTCAGAATCACGTAGTGCGATCCCAAATTCGTGACTGTGGCCAGCAGATTTGTGGATTGGAACAAACTCAACCGGGTAATCGTCCCATCAGAATCCGAGGCAGAGGCCGCTACGGTCAGACTAACGGGGATCAGTTCCTCCGCCCCGTCCTCCGGCGTGACCATGGAGACCGCCGGCGGGGAGTTAATTGTAATGCTGAAGGTTTTGGGTTCGGATACGTCCACGCCGCCATTTGCTGTGCCGCCGCTGTCGTGCAGGACAACCGTGACCAATGCCACCCCAGCTTGTCCGGGCGCCGGGGTATATTGAAGGGTTCCATCCGGCGCAATCTGCGGGACCTGGACAAAGAGCGACGGATTGTCTGTGGTCACTTGGAATGCCAACGTTTGTTCCGATTCGTTGGCAGGCCCTGATGTCATGCCACTCGCCCAGCCCGGAATCACCTGTTGCGGGGCGTTGAGCTGATGAAAGAGGCTGGGCCCCATTTTGAAGGAAGGCGGATCGTTCACTGGTAGAACCTGAATGCTGGCCGCAAGGACACTGCTGAAAGCCGTTCCATCGCTCACCTGAAATCGGAAGAAGTCCGGCCCAAAGAAGTCCGCATCAGGCCGATGCGTAAACGCACCATTTGTGCTGACGTGAAGCGTTCCATTGGTCACGCCGCCGACCAGCAAGATACTCAGCACGTCCCCATCTGGATCCACCATGTCCGCCAGCAGGCCAGGGGCGGGTACCTCCAAGATTCCATCCTCAAGCACAGTATACAGCCCACCTTCACGCGGGGTGATGGGAAAGTCGTTCACCGGCGTCACCGTAATCGTCACCGTCGCCAGCGCACTGTCCACCAACCCGTCGTTGACCTTGAACGTGAAGCTGTCCCCACCCGCGTAATCGGTGTCCGGACGATACGTCACCCCTCCCGTGCTCCCATCAAAACCAACCAACGTCCCGTGCGCCGGCTGGCCCGTCAGCACATAGGTCAGGCTGTCCCCGTCCACATCGCTGCCCGTCAACTGAATCGCCTTGGGTGTATCCTCCGGCGTCGTCACATTCTGGTCATTCGCCACCGGCGCGTCGTTCACCGGCGTCACCGTAATCGTCACCGTCGCCAGCGCACTGTCCACCAACCCGTCGTTGACCTTGTAGGTGAAACTGTCCCCACCCGCGAAGTTCGTGTCCGGACGATACGTCACCGCTCCCGTGTTCCCATCAAAACCAACCAGCGTCCCGTGCGCCGGCTGGCCCGTCAGTTCCGCAGTCAAACCATTTCCATCCGGATCAGAGTCATTGGCGAGCACGCCGGGAGCGGAAACGATGAGAGTCGTATCTTCGAGGACTTGATAGACGTCATTCTGGGCGGTTGGTGGCCGATTAACACTCAGCGTGGTGATGCATTTTGATGAGTTGTCTGCAGGGTTGAGGTCGTTTTCTGAGCTGAGGATCTGCGCGTAGTTGGTGATGGTTTGGCCAAAGCTGACGTTGGTGGAGATGCGCGCGGTGAAGGCCAAGGTGCCGCTAGCACCAGCGGGCAAATCGGGCAGATCCCAGAAGATGGTGGTTCCCTGGATTTCCCCACCCACCGCCTGCACGGCGGTCAGTTGCGGAGGCAAAATATCGCTGACTTGAACGCCGCGGGCAATGTTCGTGCCGCCCGCCTGATTGGTATACGACAGCGAGTAGGAGATCAGATCGCCGGCAGCAGCGGTTGCCGGACCGCTTTTCACCATGGCCAGATCCGGCAACCCGGGTCCTGGAGCGGGTTTATGGACCTGCAAATTTCCCATGGAGGACGGCATGCCGCGTAGCATAAGCGAGCTGCCCGTGTTGAGGTGAGCCCCTGCCGCCAAACGAGCCTCGAAGGCGACATAGCCGTCCCCCCCTGCATGATCGATTGTGAAGGTGTAGGACCAGTCCGCACCCGCTGGCGCGGAGAGCACCGGCGGGGATGTGATGGTGACGTTGGAGGAAGTCGTGAAGCGGTAGAGATTCTGGAATCCCGGGGTCGTGCCCGTCAGATGCGGAAAAAGAACGGTCATCGATTGCCCGGTGAACCCTTTGCCAGAGATGGCAATCCGGCAAGGAATAAAGTCAAGTTCGTTCCAGTTCAGAACATTTCCAGCGACCCACGTCGTATCGCCTTTTGAAAGACCCTGCAAATTGAATGGGCCGCCGGATACAGTTGCACTGCCGAGCATCGTGAGCAGGGTGGCCAGCGCTGCCAACCGGTTTGAGGTTTGCGTTTGTTCTATCATAAGGTCTCAGGAGAAACTGCGTCTCCGAGAGTTTGTGAAAGAACATGGTGTTCCGCATGCACCCGGGCTAAACCCTGTGCAGCAGTCCGCAATATTTACCACCGGCTCGCTGTGGATTTACAGACAAGAAGTCGTGTGGCCTAGGATGTCGGCGACCGGCCCCAAAACAGGTCCGGGGGATACTGGCAGCCAGGATGAAAGGAAAGGTTCCTAAACGGAAAGTTCGCGCTGAGCCCATGTAGTGGCGCACTGGGTCAATTCAGCA
>JALOTU010000358.1 GCA_025457725.1 Verrucomicrobiota bacterium | reverse complement strand
TGTTGGCGATGATGTTCCAAACCGCACTTCCATGCGGATTCGATTCAAACTGGAAGGGTATGATCCCGAATGGCGGGAGGCGGTCACAGAGCCAAATACGTCGGTCAAGATGCGCCTGTTTGTCAGCTTTCTGGATCGCAACCTGAACGAGGTCAGGAGATTGGATTTTCTGGCAAACGGGCAAAGCCCGGGGTGGACCGGCAGCTTCAAGACTTCAACCTTGCAGCACCGCCGTGAGACCATTCAGGTGCCGCCTGAAGCCTCCACGTTTGTGGTGGGGATATCCTCCGCGGGCGGTCCCGAAGCCATGGGAGTCTACGCCGTCAGTGATTTTGTCGCACGGCTGCAAGGGGCGACGAACGGCCCTGCTGAAGAGCCGCTTGTGGCTTTCTTCGGCAACGATCGCGAGCCAGACGATCTGTTGGCAGCTTCTCAAGGCTGGATGAGGAGCGGCCTGCGTCCGGTCATGGCCAGCATCGTGAAGGTTGGGGCTGGGCGTCAGACGAGAGCCTTGGCGGTGGTTGATGATGATCCGCGCGGACATGCCCAGTGGAACACCTCGAAGAATCATGGTCCGCAGGTCCAGCCCGGGGATCAACTGGTGCTGGAATGGGATGAAATGTTCAGCGTCGGGCAGGCAACACCTGCCACTGTCTCGTATCATAATCTGACGCCGGGTTATTACCGATTCAGTCTCAACAAGCTGACCTTGCTCGGGCAGCCAACCGACGTGGAGTATTCCGTGGGGCTCGAAGTGCCGCTTCCTTTCTGGAGCACTCCCTGGTTTTGGTCGACGGTGGCGATATTGATCATCGGCCTGCTTGTTGGGGGGTTGCGGTTTCGCGCCTTGCAGCACTTGCGGATGGAGAATGCTCGGCTGGAGCAGCAGCAGGTGTTGGAAAGGGAGCGCTTTCGCATCGCCCGGGATATTCACGATGATTTGGGGGCGCGGGTCACGCAGATTTCACTGGCGAGCGCCATGGCCGAGCGTACCGCTTCCGAGGCCTCCTCCAGGACGAATTTCCAAGACATCACCCGAATGGCCCGCGAAATGGTGACTTCGCTTTATGACACCCTCTGGGTCGTCAACCCGGAAAACGATAATCTTGAGGCGCTGGGAAATTACCTTTGTCAAATGGTCAATCAGCTCTGTTCGCAGGCCGGCCTGAAGTGCCGGTTGGAAGTGCCGCCTCTCCCCAATGATGTTGCCATTTCCAGTCACCAGCGCCACAACCTGAGCATGGCCGTCAAGGAGGCCTTGCACAATGTGATCAAACATGCCGCCGCCAGTCAGGTTCAGATGAAAATTGAGCTCCATGATTGCCGGCTGAGCCTCGCCATTCAGGATGATGGGCACGGGTTTGATCTTGAGTCAGTCAGTCCTGGTAACGGCTTGACCAACATGAAGCATCGGCTCGAAGATATGGGCGGGGGCGTCGAGGTGAAGAGCGAGGCTGGGTGCGGCACGAGGGTCCATTTGAAAATGCCGGTACAGCCTCGCGTGACGCCCGACCAGAAGACCAGGGCGGCGGGTCGGTCCCCAAAGTAATTCTGCAAAGACTACCATGATCAAACGAGTGGCTATCGTTGAGGATGACAAAGGGCTGCGCGAGCAGCTGGCGCTGGTCTTAAAGACCGCTGCCGATGTCGAATGCGTTGCCGCCTATGGTTCTGCCGAGGAGGCGCTCAAGTGCATTGAGGCGGCGCGCCCGGATGTTGTGCTGATGGACATCAATCTGCCCCGCATGTCCGGCATCGAATGTGTGGCGAAGCTCAAGGAGATCATGCCGTCCGTACAGATCATCATTTTGACTGTTTACGAGGACAGCGAACGGATCTTTCACGCGCTACGCAACGGGGCCAGTGGCTACCTGGTGAAATCAAGTCCGCCGGAGAAACTGCTGGAGGCCATCACTGACGTCACGCAGGGGGGGTCGCCAATGTCCACTCACATTGCCCGGAAAGTGGTTCAGCACTTTCACATGGTTGGTCCCGCGTTGGAGGAGGAGCAGTATCCGCTTTCACCCCGGGAACAAGAGGTGCTCGAACTGCTGGCGGCCGGATACATCTACAAGGAGATCGGGGATAAGCTAAGCATTGCCACCGAAACCGTACGCACCTACGTGAAACACATCTGCCAGAAAATGCACGTCAAGAACAAGACCGAGGCCGTGGCCAAGAGCAACCTCACCCGATGATCGGTGACGCTTTGAAGGCCGCCCACCTGCCGAAGCAACGATGGCTGTAATCAATCGCACGAGGCGAGGTCTGCGAGGGTTTGATGGGGGTTTGCGGCAGCGTTCCGATCGGGTCGAACAGAACGTGGAGTCGCTGGCGAAACAGGACGGACGCAGGCGACGGCCGCGAGGAAGGAAAGTGATTGCTCCGGTGGCCACAACGGTGGCGGGCTCCCGGGACGATTGGCGGTCCGAATGAACTTGAGCCAAAAGGCGCAGGGTAGCAGATTGGCCTTCGGCGCCCCAATGCTTCAGGGGCAGGGCGCTGAGGACAACCAGCCGGTTAGTATGATCTGACATGAGGACCTGCGAGCGATCCGGCCTCCGATTACGAGAGAGGCTTCAAGGTGACCGTGCGGCGGAACGATGTGTCCCGGCGAGTGGTCTCCGTTATTCCCTCAGCTGCAGAGTGGTGCGCTGTCTGATCGCCGCGCAGGCTTTCGTGATGTGCCTGGACTGCTCGGTGGCGCTGGGTCAACCAGCGCAAGGTCCGGTGGATTCGCCTTTCGAGATGCGCGCGGTCCGGGTGAACGGCAAACCGGTCGCAGCAGAGGCCGGAGGCGCGCTGCTTCTGCCGTCACACGTCGAGACGTTGGAGTTCGTTTTTGCCCCCAATCCCCGGGTCACCAATACTACCGTGCGGTTGGGCTGGCAATTGGACGGGGTAGAGAGCGGCTGGCAGGAGGAGCAGTTGGTCACCATGCGGATGATCGTCCGGTTCTTCAATGAGGCGAAGGAATTCCTCGAAGAGAAAAGCTTTCCCGTCCGCGGCCAGACGCCTGGTTGGACCGGCAGCTTCAGCAATTCCGCGTTCATCGACCGAAGTGAAACGGTGGTCATTCCCGCCGACGCCTCCCGATTGTGGGTGGTGCTCTCCTCGGCCGGCCCCCCCGAGGCGGTGGGGGCCTACGCGGTCAGGAATCTGAGCCTTTCCCAGCCGAGCATCACGAATGACAAGATCCGGATGATTCCGCCGATGGCTCCGGACGCCGGGGATGTTTCCCCCGGCCACAGACCCGCGCCTACGGGTTGGATTCGTGATGGGCTGCGTTTGAGCGATGCCCAGGTCATTCGTTATGGCCCGGACGGCGAGATTGCGCTGGCGATTGTGGATGAGGGTGTCGATGGCCATGCGGACTGGGCGACGCTCAGGACGGCGAGCATCCCCATTGTGGCGGGTGAGCCGATCGTTTTGGAATGGAAGGAGGCCTACAGCATCGGCAGGGGAGATGCCGCCCT
>JALOTU010000357.1 GCA_025457725.1 Verrucomicrobiota bacterium | reverse complement strand
CCGTTGAAACGCAGGCAGTCGGAATTGGATCCGGTGTCGGCCCGGATGCTGCCGCCGTTGTTTCCCGACAATCCCCTTCTGCTGACCGGTTTGGATGCCCTTTACCTCAACTCCGAGCGCGTCACCGAATTGCGCCAGGCCCAGCTCGAGGCCATCACGCGCTGGCTCAAAACCGGTGGCCACCTGATCGTCGCCGTGGAGTCGGTATCGGACGTGAATTCCAGTCCCTGGTTGAGGTCGCTGGTGCCGGTATGGTTGACGGGTGTTCGCACCGTGCAGGCGCATCCGGAATTGCAGAATTGGATTCGGTCCCGCGTGGCGGCGGGCGGCGCGGGAAGCGGCAACTTCATGACCCTGGGCGAGGGGGTGAATTCCGCCTCACCCGAGCGGCCGTTTGCGGACCAGGCGGATGACATGACCTTCGAGGCTTCCGATTTGCAGGTGGCGACGGCCGATGTGTTGGGGGGCGACGTTTTGGTTTCATGCGAGGGGACGCCCCTGATTGTCCAAGCGCCGTATGGGTTGGGTCGGGTCACCGTTCTTCTTTTCAGTCCTGAACGCGAGCCGTTCCGGTCGTGGAAAAGTCTGCCCAGCCTGTGGTCGAGGCTCACGGAGGTGAATCCGTTGTGGTACGCCTCCTCGGACCAGCAGAACTATGGGCGCTGGGCCACGGACGGGATCTTTGGCGCCATGATTGACAGCCGTCAGATCCGCAAGCTGCCGGTCGGTTGGCTGCTGCTGCTCCTGGTGGCCTATCTGGCGGTGATCGGTCCGTTTGACCGCTGGTGGCTGAGAAAGATCGGCAAACCGATGCTTACCTGGATCACCTTTCCCCTGTATGTGGTGCTGTTCTCCGGATTGATCTATGTGATTGGTTACAAGCTGCGGGCGGGGGAGCGGGAGTGGAACGAGCTCCATGTGGTCGATGTGATTTCATCCGGCGCCCGGGAGGACTGGCGGGGGCGGACCTATGGCTCGCTGTATTCGCCGGTCAACGACACGTATCAAATGCGCGGCCCGCAAAAGCTGGCGGCGTTTCGCGGAGAAGCCGCAAGCACGTGGGGCGGGGGAGGCGTGACCGAGGCGATAACCGTCGTGCAGCGGGAGGAGACGTTTGAGTCCGAGGCTTACGTGCCGGTGTGGACCTCGCAGCTTTACGTCAACGACTGGTGGTCGCAGGGAATCGCGCCGGTCAAGGCGACGGTGACCGAGGAGCGGGATCGGATTGTGGTGCGGCTGGAGAACACCACCGACCGGGCTCTCCAGCCGCTGCGCCTGGTCTGGCGGGGGCGGGTGTTTGAACTGGGCCAACTCCAACCCGGCGAAGCCAAGCCCGTGAATCTGGACATTCAGCAGGGCGTGGAGCTTGGAAGTTACCTGGCGAACCTGAACGTCGTCAGTTTCCAGAGCATCATTCAGCAACGCCGCCGCGCGTTTGGCGCCGCCGAGGCCGGCCGCATTGACAACCTGCCGGACGGCTGCTTCGTGTCCTCCTTCCTGAGCGAGGCGGTCAGCGGCAACCCGCAGAGCGGCTTCATCGCGCCGCCGGGCACGGAGCTGAATCCCGCGCTGCAGGACCACGCCCTGTTGTGCGTGTGGGCGGAAGGGCAGGCGGCGGCGGCGCCCATGAACGCTTTCACCGCCCGGCGCGGTCAGGTGAACACCTTCTGGCGCATCGCCATTCCCTTGAACTCCAAACCGCAGGCAACGCATGACCTCTGACACCGCTCTACCGCCCCAGGCCGCCATCCAGACCCACGGGCTCACCCGGATGTATGGCACGCTGGCCGCGCTGTCCAATCTGGATCTGACCGTCAACAAGGGGGACTTGTTCGGGTTCATCGGTTCGAACGGCGCCGGCAAGACCACCACCCTGCGCATCCTGGCCACATTCCTGACCCCCACGGCCGGACGCGCCCTGATCCTGGGCCACGACGTGGTGCGGGAGGCGGACGCGGTGCGTCATGTCATTGGTTACATGCCGGATTTCTTCGGGGTGTACAAGGACATGGAGGTGACCGAGTACCTCGATTTCTTCGGCGCGTGTTACAAGATCCCCACGGCCCGGCGCGAGCAGACGGTGAAGGACGTGCTGGAGCTGGTGGGGTTGAGCGAGAAAAAGGGCGCGTTGATCGGGGCGTTGAGCCGGGGGATGCAGCAGCGCATCGGGCTGGCGCGGGTGTTGATTCATGACCCGCAGGTTCTGCTGCTCGATGAGCCGGCCAGTGGACTGGATCCCCGTGCGCGCATCGAGATGATGGCCATCCTGCAGGAGCTGCAGCGCATGGGCAAAACCATCATCATCTCCTCCCACATCCTGAGCGAGCTGCAAACCCTGTGCAACCGGGTGGCGATCATCGAGAAGGGACAATTGATCTACAGCGGGCCGGTTCAGGGGGTGCGGGACCAGGTGGCGACCGGAAAGGTCATGTGGGTGCGGGTGTCCAGCGATCAGCGTCAGGCCATCGAACTGCTCCAGGCGCGGCCCGAGGTGTCCGCGGTCGAGCCGGTGGATGGCGAGATCAAGATCACCCTGGCCAACGATGACGTGGACCACAGCGTGGTGGCCGATGTGCTGGTGCGCGGCGGCGCGCGGTTGGTGGAGTTGCGCGAGGACGAGATCGGCTTGGAAGAGGTGTTCCTGCGGGTCACACGCGGGGATACCCAGTAAGCGGCGTCACGCAGGTTGCGTGGCGCGTGGCCCGCTCCGGTCATGAACATTCTGCCCATCGTGGAACGGGAGCTCCTGGTTCGCGCGAGGCAGGGGCGGACGCAGTGGACGCGCCTGGGGGTGAGCGCGGTCGGGGTGTTCCTGAGCCTGCAGTTCCTGGCGCTCTGGGGCGGCGCGTCGGTGAATCTGGCGCAGCTATCCGGCTTCGCCTTTCAAGCCCTGGCCTGGATCGGTTTTCTGCTGGGGTGCGCCGGATGCCTGGTGACGGCGGATTGCCTGAGCGGCGAACGCCGGGAGGGCACCTTGGGATTGCTGCTGCTGACGCGGGTGGGGGTGGGGGAAGTGGTGCTGGGCAAGCTGGCGTCGAATGGATTGGCGGCGGTGTTTGGGTTGGTGGCGTTGACGCCGACATTGATGCTGCCGGTGCTCGCGGGAGGCGTGACCTGGCGGCAGGTGATGTGGACCGCGGGTTCCTGGCTGGCCATGCTCTGGTTCTCGTTGTGCCTCGGTCTGTGGGCTTCGGGCGGTGGTTGGGCGAAGGCGAAATCACTCAAGCGCGCCGCGGCGGGTTTCGGCTTGTTTGTCTTTCTCCCCTGGCTGCTGGGTTCGCTGCAATTGCGTGCCGGTGTCAGTGAGCGGGGTCGCGCCATCCTGTGCCTGAGTCCGGCCACGGCATTCCTGGAGGCCGCCGTGAGCGGAACGAATTCGTCCGGCCTCGTGGTGATCGGATCCTGCGCCGCAAGTGTCGGGCTGGGCATGGGATTCCTTTATCAGGCCAGGCGCTAACTGAAACGATCGGCCGGGGACAGCGGTCTG
>JALOTU010000356.1 GCA_025457725.1 Verrucomicrobiota bacterium | reverse complement strand
CAGCAGGCAGCTCTCCGCCGGAGGTTCAGCGTTAATCCTGAAGTCTGGCATTCGCCTTCTCCACTTCCTGACGGATGGCGTTACTGAATTGGTCCACGCCTTCGTTGAAGGCGGCGGAAATGGGGAGCACGGGGGTCTTGCGGATGCGGCGTTTGAACTTCCGGAGGTTCTCCGGCGCCGCCGGTTCATCCATTTTATTGGCCACCACCAGCTGGGGACGTTCCAGCATCGCCGGATCATACAGCTCCAGTTCTTTCCGCAAGTTGTGATAATCCTCCCATGGAGCACGGTTGTCCGTGCCGGCCATGTCGAGGAGGAGAACGAGTATTTTGCAGCGCTGGATGTGACGCAGAAAGGCATGACCCAGCCCAACGTTCTGATGCGCACCCTCGATCAGCCCGGGCACATCGCAGACTGTCAGGCGATGGAAATCCGGGTACTCCACAATCCCTATTTGCGGGTGCAGGGTGGTGAATGGATAGGGCGCAACCTTGGGGCGCGCGGCCGAGATGGCGGTCAGCAGTGTAGATTTACCCGCGTTCGGATAGCCCACCAACCCCACGTCGGCCATGATGCGCAGTTCGAGCAGGTATTCCCCTTCCTCGCCCTGTTCGCCCGGTTGAGCGAAGCGCGGTGTCTGGCGTCGGGCCGTGGCGAAGTTCCGGTTTCCCAACCCCCCTCTTCCTCCCTTGCACAAGACAAAACGTTGACCATGCTCGGTCAGGTCAACCACAAGGTCGCCTTTGTCTCTCGCGCGGCGTCCAGCCAAGGGCTCCTCAAGAGTCAGGTCCATTTCAACTGCCTGGATGGCGCCGGCATTGCGAATCAAAGGTCGGCCGGCGCCGCTGTTGGTTAGGCGGGGCGAAGCATCCGACTCGATTTCGCCCTCCTCGGAAATCAGGGGCTCTGCGGGCGCGACCGGAAGCTTCCACACCGAGGTGCCGCAGGGAACTTTGACAATCAGATCCTTGCCGGTTTTGCCGTCCATGCCCTTGCCCAATCCGGCCTCGCCTTTCTGTGCGATCAGGCGTGGCTGGTAGTACTGCGCGATCAGGTTGTTGAGATCATGGCTGGCTTCGAGAATTACATTGCCGCCGTCCCCGCCGTTGCCACCGGAAGGCCCGCCCTTGGGCCGGTAGGCCTCCCGCATGAATGCCACGCACCCTTTCCCGCCGTGTCCGGCCCGGGCGTAGATCTTGATTTCATCGATGAACATGGGTGCGAAATGGAGAAGCGGCAGGCGGGAGTTTGTTCCATTTAACCTCAGGCGTCGGCGCGCGCCAGACACCCGCATCCTGCTCTTCTGCGCGTTGGTCCTTTTTGAATGGCTGCCAAAGAAAAAGGGCGAGGCCAGAGACCTCGCCCCAAAAGAGTGTGTCGCCTCCTAGTTGCTGGCGGCCGAGGCGGCCTCCGCAACAATGTTGACCCGGCGCCCTTCCTTGTCGAAAGAGACCCGGCCGTCGGTGAGGGCAAACAACGTCCAGTCACGACCGGTGCCGACGTTCTTGCCCGCGGTGAACTTGGACCCGCGCTGGCGGACGATGATGCTGCCGGACGAGACCAGTTGGCCGCCAAATCGTTTCACGCCCAGCCGTTTGCTGACGCTATCGCGTCCGTTGCGGCTGCTGCCTTGACCTTTTTTATGTGCCATAACCTGTTATGCGTTGATTGATTTCACCTGGACCACAGTCAATTCCTGGCGATGGCCGGTGGTCTTGTGATAGCCCTTGCGGCGCTTCATCTTGAACGAGGTGACCTTCTTCCCGCGCTTATGCTCGAGCACGTCGGCCAGGACACTGGCTCCGGATACCGTCGGGGCGCCGACAGAGACATTGCCGTCGTTGTTCACGAGGAGCACACGGTCAAAAGTCACGGGTTTGCCGGTTTCGACATCGAGCCGTTCGACTTCGACCTTGTCACCCGTTGTGACGCGATACTGTTTTCCGCCTGTTTCTAAGACCGCATACATAGCAAATTCCTTATTCCGAAAGGGCACAGATAAGACCACACCCTTTTGACTGTGTCAACGCCGGTCTTCCGAAAAAAAGGGCCCGCAAAACCCATCCAAAGCAGATCAGGCAGGGGCAAATCTTTCCTGCAGCGCCCGGCCGACGCCCAGGAAAGCCTGTGCCGCCACTCCGGATGGATTTGACACCACCACAGGAACCCCGCTGTCGCCCCCTTCCCGGATTTCGGTGAAGATCGGCACCTCGCCAAGAAATGGGATCTGTTGTCGTTGAGCTTCCTTTCTTCCCCCGCCGTGGCCGAAAATCTCGACGCGTTCACCGTGCGGGGTGGTGAAATAGCTCATGTTCTCCACGATCCCGAGCCTGGGAACGTTGACTTTCTCAAACATGGCGATGCCCTTGCGAACCACGCCCAGGGATGCTTCCTGCGGGGTGGTCACGATGACTCCTCCATCCAGGGGAACAAGCTGGCAAAGTGAGAGCTGTGCATCCCCGGTCCCTGGCGGCAAATCGACCAGCAAGTAATCCAGCTCCCCCCAGTCTACAGAATGAATGAACTGCTGAATCGTCTTCTGAATCATCGGCCCTCGCCAGATTACGGGTTGGTCCCCTTCCAGGAGCAAGCCCATGCTCATGACGCGGATGCCATGACTGGAGGGAGGCACCATCTTCTCTTCTGGACTGATGGTGGGCTTTTCGTGGATGCCCATCATCAGCGGGATGCTGGGGCCGTAGATATCACAATCCAGAAGGCCCACCCGAGCCCCCAGCTGTTTCAGCGCACAGGCCAGGTTCACAGAGACGGTGGATTTACCCACCCCCCCCTTTCCGCTCGCGATCGCGATCACGCGTTGAATTCCAGACACTTTGGGTTGTTGTGCTGCCTGGGGGGCGCCGCCGCCGGAGCTCGCAATCGTTGGCTGGTTGACCTGGACAAAAACGCTGGTCACCTCGCCCAGCGCTCGGATGACCGCCTCGGCGTTGCTCTTGATTTGTTGGGCGGCCTCCGGATTCGCGGAGGTCATCTGAATAGTCACGCTCACCGCGCCATTGCCGGCCGCAATCTCCTTGACCAGACCAAACGAAACAATGTCGCGGCTGTAGCCGGGATACTTCACCGATCGCAGGACTTCTCTTACTGCCTCTTCTGTCAGCATGAACGACGATCTTAGGAGTGCGGTGCCCCCACGACAAGCACGGGCTACGGAACCCCCCAGCCTGGTTTTGCCGGCGATGCGATAGGCATTTGCACCGCCGTCGGGTTCGATTACAGTCAATCTTCGCTATGACGAATTCTAAATTGGAGCTGTGGAAGCGATTCCTGGCATATTACAAGGAATATGCTGAAGTGGGCTTGGCCTTGGATCTCAGTCGCATCGAGTGGCCGGCGGAGTTCTTTACCAAGATGGAGGCAAAGGCTAATGCCGCGCTGGAAGCTATGGAGAAGCTGGAACATGGTGCGATCGCAAATCCGGACGAGCAACGCATGGTCGGGCATTACTGGTTAAGAGCACCAGAACT
>JALOTU010000355.1 GCA_025457725.1 Verrucomicrobiota bacterium | reverse complement strand
GCGGAAGGCGAGCATTGCATCCTCGACCTGTTGGTAGGTCTGCTCCAGCGTGAGCCCTCCTCCACTTGAACCGGTGGAGGCGCAGCCGAATTGGACGATCGCGATGCAGGTGCCCAGCGCGATCCAGCAGAGTGTGCTTCGGATGGTTTTCATATGGTGAAAGAGTAGCCCCAGGCCGGATGCAGGCGCAAGGCTCCACGAAGTCCCGGGCACGGCGGGCGGACGCATCTCAGCCGCATCGATTCTGTTGAGTCACGAAATGCACGAACCCCACGAAAGGAACGGGGAAAACGAGAAGGCGGGCGGCTGAGCCTTCCGCGCCACGGATGTCAGACAGGCTCTTAATCCGGGAGGTATCGCCGGTTTTCCAACCGGCAAATGGACCCCATCCACCTGCCACCCGATCCGCCTGGAGAATGAACGCGTCGCCGGGGGTTGGACCGCCATGAACCCGGCTGAACAGACTGTTGAACTGCCACCGCACCACGGGGGTCCAGTACCAGTTCAGTCCCGCGCCCAGTATTCCCATTTCGCCGCCGTCGATCCCCTCGCTGGTCAGATCGACGTAAGACGCCTGCGCCACCAATTCCAACGCCCCGATGCCGCCGGTCTTGAAGGAAAAATTGTGGTTGGGGCGGACGGGGAGGAACAGTCCCACATCGCGATTGTAGGGGCGGCTCTCTCCGGTCAGGAACCAGCTCCCGGTGAGATAGCCTCCCCGGAACGCCGCCTGGCCGCCGCCCTCGGCCAACACTACATGCGTGGACAGCAGTTCGGCCTGCAGGGAGAACGCTCCCTGCACCCACGCCGCCTCCCCCCCGAAGATGAAAGTGTTGCGCGCATTGATGTCGCCGGTGTCCACCACATACGGCGCCAGGTGGCTTTCCGGGCGTGACCGAAACCGGACGTTCGAACCCGACGAAAAGGAGTAGTCGCCGCTCAACCCGAGATGCAACAGATGCCGTCCATGCCCCTCCTCGTCCGAGTACCAGGGCAGCCCCGTCAGACGCGTCACCACTTGCAGTTCGCTGCGGCTCGCGTTGCCGGAGTCCTGACTTTGACCGACCGACAGCAACGCCAGCGTCCAGGTGGCCCGCTTCTGGAATTCCGGGCCTCCGATCTGCAGCCCGGTGCGTTCGGTGGGATAGAATGCCCCGATGGGCGAAGCCGTTTCCATCATGAGCGTTTCCGAGGAGCTGGCGTAACCGGACAGGGTGATCGGCACCTTGAAGTAGCCGAATTTGAACGTGTTCACCCAGCGAACATCCTGCCACCACACATAGGCGTCGTAGAGCACCAGGTCCGGGTTGTCGTAGCCGATCTGAACCTTGTAGTTCACCGGACGAAGAAAAAGCTCCCAGTCTCCCTTGGCATACATGCGCACCCGGCGCACTTCCCACCCGTCCTCGTAATCGGTGCTGCCGCTCTGCCTGAAGAACCCGGCAGCATCCAACTGGAGCAATCCGCCCAGTTTCCCTGAAAATTTCACCTCCTTGGTCACCTTCTCCTTGAACACCCGGTTGGTGCCGCCCACGTCAATATGTGTCAGGAACTGATAGTACAATCCCTCCTGCCAGTGGAATTGCCAGTTGTTGGTCTTGGGGGCCACCGCCACGGATGCGTTGGTGGCAGGAGGGGCGCCCGCGGGCGCGGACTCATCGGCAAACGCGTTCAGGGTAAACGCCAGCCCCGCCAGGGCAAGCAGCCGGTTTCTCGCCCGCTTCCGCACCAGGGGTCCGCGCCTTGGATCGGTTGGGAACATCGGAGGTCGCTTACCGCCCGGCGGCGAGACTGGCCACCGCCGGTTCGCTGTCAAAGCTGCCGCCCAGGGCGAGGTGCAGATTGATCCGGTTGGCCAGCCGCGCGTTGCGCAACTTGATCACCTCCACCTGGCTGGCAATCTGCGCCGCCTGAAGCTGGAGCAAGGGGAGCAGATCGATGGATCCGGCCTCATACTTCAGCCGGGCGATGCGCACCGCCTCGGTGCGATCCCGCAGGACGTTCTCGTCATACTCCATGCGCTGCGCCAGCAGGATCTCGTTCATCAATCCGTTCTCCACCTCCTGAAATGCCGTCAGCGCCGCGGCGCCGTAACCGGCCACGGCCTCCAGTTGTTGGGCGGTGGCCACCTCCACGTTGGCGCGCAACGCCCCGCCCGTGTAGATCGGCACCGACAGCCCCACTGCGGCGCTGAACATCCACGGGTTGACCTGCAGGACCGAGAGAAGGTTGTCGCTCAATCGACCGCCGTCCAGGTTCAGCGAAAAGCTGGGCCACAGCGCCAGCTTCGCAGCCTCCTCCGCACGAAACGCCTTCAGCACCCGTTTTTCGGCGGCCACAAGGTCCGGGCGGCGCTCCAACAACGTGGACGGCAGGCCGGCCTGAACCGCCGGGGGCACAACGGCAAAAGCCTCGGCGACGCGGATCTCCGCCGCGGGGTAGCGCCCCAGCAGGACCTCGAGGTTGCGTCGCGCCTCGGTGCAGATGCCCTCCGCCTCGCGCAATCCACTCTGGGCCGCGTTGAAATTCGCGCTCGCCTCCGCCACGTCGAGGTCGGCCACCTTGCCGGCGTTTCGCTGCACTGTGACCAGGCTCAGCAGGTTCGAGTAGATGCCGACGGTCTGATTGGCAATGCCCAGCAGCTGGGTGGTCTCGATGGCGAGATACCAGCTCTTGGCCGCTGTGGCCGCCAGCGACTGTCGGCCATAGGCATAATCCAGCGCGGTGGCTTCGTAGCCCGCCATCGAGGCGTCGCGTCGCGCGCGCAGTTTGCCCCAAATGTCCGGTTCCCATGCGGCGCCCGCCAGCGCCTGGCTGCTGTTGAACCAGTCGTCATGGCCGTCATCGCGGGTGCTGCCCACCCCCAGGTCAATTCCCACACGCGGCTTCAAGCGGGACCCGACCACCACCACGGTCTGGCGTGCCGCCTCGACCCGCGCCGCCGCCTGGCGCAGGTCGGGGTTGTTGGTGATCGCCTCCGCAACAATCGCATCGAGACCGGGATCCCGGAACGAGCTCAGCCAGTTGTCCCCGACCGGGTTTGTGCTCCCGCCTGCGACCCATTCCAGCGGAATCGAGGTGGTGGCGGGCAACGCATTGGTGACGACCTGGGCATGCTGCGGCGGTTTGGATAGCGCGCAACCGCTGAGGAAGAGGATGGACACACAGGTGAGAACCAAACCGCTTCCGACAGAAGTCAGCACAGAGGGCAAAGCAGGGAGCCTTCGCGAGGTGGTCCTCGTTAACAGGATGGCTCCCTTTGGGCTGCGGTGAGTCCGCGCCAGTGCCTGCCGCTTCATTTCCTTGGCGAGCTTCTGTTCAGGTGTGGAACGTTTCATCAGAACGGCAGCGGATAGAGCCAGTTCATCCAGGAATACGTGCGGAGGCTGATGCGCCGCAACGCGGCCCATCCGCCCTTCATGCCGCCGGTGTAAATGGCCGTCGCGCCCTGGGCCCCGATGGGGAACCGGGACTGGTCTTCGTCGTTGAAGGTGATTTTCACCGCATAACAATTCTGCGGCCAGTCCGGCGGACGCGGTTCGAATCGGGGGATGTGTCCGCTGGGAAGGTATTGGGAATCGCCGTTCGCCTTCCAGATGGCCTCCACCTTCCCCTGGAAGATCTGGCCGGGGTAAAGATTCAAGGCCACCTCGACCGGTTGGCCGGCGCTCACATACTTCAGGTCCTCCTGGAAGTAGGTGGCGAGCATGTAGCGGTCGGCATCGCAGATGAACGACGCGATGGCGCCGGCGCGCAGGATGCCGGCGACCATGCCCGGCCGCACCTGCAGGTTGACGATGTATCCGTCCTCCGGCGCGTACATCGTCGTGTTCTCGAGATAGAACTTCGCCAGGTCCAGTTCGGCCTGCAACGCTGCGACGGACGTGTTCACGCCGTCGAAATCCGAT
>JALOTU010000354.1 GCA_025457725.1 Verrucomicrobiota bacterium | reverse complement strand
GCAACCCGCAAGGGGGTGGAGGATTGCGCGGGCGAATTGGAGGCCGATTACCTGGAGAAACTGCAGTCAGCGGTGGCCGGGGTCGAGGCGGTGCTTGCCACCGCGGGACCGGAAACGGAGACTGGGGATGTGAAAGCGCTGCAGGCCGCCTGTTCCCGATTGGACGAAGTCTCACGTCTCCTGGCGGAACGGCTCATGGACAGGGCGATGGAGGCCATGCTGCGGGCCACGATCAGGCAGATGGCGATGAACTGACCATGCCGGCGCCACATGGCTCTCCAGGCATGGCGCATGTGTGACCGACGCCCCATGGACTCCACTCTAGGCCACTGGCGCCATGCGGCAAGTCTGTTTGATCAAGCAGCCCGCCTCGGGGGCGCATCCCAGATTATGCACGTTGAAAAGATGTAAAGTGGTGAACCTTGTCGCGCCGCGAGGAGTAGCGCCGGTTTTCAACCGGCCCGGGGCCAGGGTGGCAGGTCGGTGGGTTCAAGTTGCCGGCTGGAAAGCCGGCGATACACACCCGCCCTGAATCATCACGGAGCTTTTCATGGACGGCCACTCGCCGAACGGATTAAGCTGCACGCAGCAAACCGCGAGGATTCCAGTCCAAACACCATGAGGCACGCCCCGATCCCTTCACGCCTGTTCCGGCACAACCGCGACAGGCTCCGACATCTGCTGCCCCCGCATGCCCTGGCGGCGGTGAACGCCAACGACGTGCTGCCCGCCAACGCCGACGGCACGCTTGTGCCGGTGCCCAACTCCGACCTGTTCCATCTCACCGGCATTGAGCAGGAGGAGAGCATTCTGCTGATCGCCCCGGATGCGTTTGACGAAAAACAGCGCGAGATCCTGTTCCTGCGGGAGCCCAACGAGCATCTCAAGGTCTGGGAAGGCCGGAAGCTCTCGCGCGACGAGGCGCAGAAAATCTCCGGCATCGAGCGCGTGGAATGGCTTTCAGCCTTCCCTGGACTCTTTCATCAGCTCATGT
Source organism: Verrucomicrobiota bacterium (assembly GCA_025457725.1). GTDB lineage: Bacteria > Verrucomicrobiota > Verrucomicrobiia > Limisphaerales > DSYF01 > JALOTU01. The sequence continues at coordinate 2,740 of JALOTU010000354.1, read as the reverse complement.
GCGAATGCGAACAGGTTTTTCTCAACAGCAACGAGCACCGCCGCGCGGTGGTCGCGGTTGAAACCCGGGACGCCCGGTTTGTTCGCGAAACGCAGCGGGCCTATCCGCTGCATCAGTATCACCGGCTCGCCCGGCTCATGCACCGGTTGCGGGTTGAAAAATCCGAAGACGAAATCGAGCTGATCCGCCGGGCCTGTGAGATCACGCACCAGGGCTTCCGCCGGGTTCTGCGCAAGACGCGTCCGGGGGTGAACGAATGCGAGATCGAAGCGGAGTTCGCCCATGAGTTCATCCGCAACCGCGCCCGCTTCGCCTATCCTCCCATCGTCGCGTCCGGCCCGAACAACTGCGTGCTGCATTACCTCCAAAACGATCAACCCTGCCGCCGGGGGGATCTGCTGCTGCTCGACGTCGGCGCCAGCTACGCCAATTACAACGCCGACATGACCCGGACGATTCCGGTCGGGGGCAGGTTTTCCAAACGTCAACGAGAGGTCTACGCCAGTGTCCTGTACGTCCTGCGAACCATGATCCAGACCGCCGTGCCCGGTGTGCTCCACCGGGACTGGCAGAGACAGGCGGACGCGTTGATGACGGAGGAGCTGCTCAAACTGGGTGTGCTCAAACCTTCCGAGGTCCGGAGACAAACCCCCGAGAAACCCGCCTGCAAAAAGTACTTCATGCACGGGCTGGGCCACCCCCTGGGGCTCGATGTGCATGACGTCGGCTTCATGAACGAACCCTTCGCCCACGGATGGGTGTTGACGGTCGAGCCCGGGATCTACCTTCCGGAGGAAGGGTTCGGGGTTCGATTGGAAAACGACATCCTGGTCACGGAAGCGGGGCCCATCGACCTCATGGCTGACATCCCGATTGAAGCCGGCGAGATCGAGGACCTGATGAGCCGGTGAAGCGGGGCGGACATTCCTGTCCGCCGGATTGGCGCGCACCTGCGACGCACGCGCCAAAATCGCTGCGCGACGCCCTTGCTTTGCGCCTCACTCCCCCGCCGGGGCGGGCGGGGCTTGGGGCACCATGCTCTTCAACCAATACGTGTTCTGGTTGCGATTGTACTGCTGCCAGCCCTTCTCGCCCAGCACCGTCTTGATGGACCGTTCGGTTTCGGCCTGAATGCCCTCCAGCGCGGCCAGGCGCTGTTGCTGTGTCAGATCCTGATTGTTGCGCAGGTTGCGCGCCTCGGCCTCCGCCACCTTCTTCATTTCATACACCTTGACCGCCTCCGTGGTGCCCAGGTCCGCACGCTTCGCCGCCTGCTGGATCTGCTGAAAGGTCCAGTCCTGGGCACGCTCATAGTCCGCGTAACGCGCCTCGCCCAGGGATTGTTTGATGGCCTCGTTCAACTGCCTCTCCGCTTCGGTCCGGCGTTGCCGCTCCGCCTCCGTCTCGTCGCCCCGGCCGAACAGGCTGAACTCGTCATCGAAAGCCTTGCGCAGGTCATAGACCTTGAGGAACTCCTGCTCGCTCGGATCAAACCCGGCCAGTTGCGACCTCATGGTGTTGGCGGTCATGGACATTCTCAGCTCATACTCCCGAAACTCCTCCGGGGAAAGCACGCCCTTGATCGCGGCTTCCATCCTTTTCTGCGCCGCCTGCATCGCCCCGGCATCAAAACCACCGTCCTCGGCGGATTTGGCCATCTCCGTCTGCATGTCCTGCATCAGCTGCATCACGCTGACCTGCTTGGCCTCGGGCAGGAACCCGAACATCGAACCCAGCGCGTCCGCGGGATCCACCAGGCTGGCCATCTGCATTTTCAGGTCCGGCTCAATGCCCAGCTGCCTGAGCACCGCCAGCTTTTCCTCGTCCAGCGCCCGGTTGGCCGCCAGCGCCTCGGCGTCCAGCGCGGCCATCCAGGGATTGCCCGCCTTCCAATACTCGAATTTTTTGGGCTCCCCGCGCACCGCGCGTTTCTTGGCGGCGTAGAGCTTGTTCACGTCCGCCACGATGATGTCGCGGATGGTTTCCTCCGGACAACCGATGGCGCGCAGATTGGCGATGTATTCCCGGTAATCCGGCGACTCCACCGCTTCCCAGGTGAACGTCCGGACGGGCGGTGTGACGGTGCGTGCCTCGCCTGCTGGACTCGATGCGGTAGGGTTCGCCTGCGCCGACTCGACTCCGGCTCCGGGCCTCTCCACACCTTCCGCCGCCGGCTGCGATTCCCTGGTTGTCGACTGTCGCACGATGTAAAGCACGAGCAACAGATTGACGGCCAGTGAAGCGATGAGGGCGATGCGGGGTCTCATAATCGTGACGGTAGGTTATGCGAAAGCGCCGCCCCGCCTACAAGAAAAACCAAGGCAAACGCATCTTAGAAGTCCGTGTTTTCCGTGTAGCGCCGGCTTTCCAGCCGGCCGGGGTTTAGGGGGCACGCAGGTGGGTTCCATTTGCCGGCTGGAAAGCCGGCGATACCTCCCGGACTATGACGCGTCTGCCCTGCAAGAAAAACCCGGCCGTCCCGGAAGCGCCGGAGCCGGGTGGAAACGGAGAGCGGAAGGGATTGCGGGTTGGGATGGTGGGCGCTGAGGGATTCGAACCCCCGACCCCCTCGGTGTAAGCGAGATGCTCTACCACTGAGCTAAGCGCCCGTGTCAAAGGGCCCTTACTATGAGGGAATTTCGGTCGGAGGCAATAGTGGAGCTCTACGCATTCTCCACTTGAAATTCCGCAGCAACCCTTTCGGGCCGTCCGACCAGGGTCGAAGCCGGCACCGCCCCGA
>JALOTU010000353.1 GCA_025457725.1 Verrucomicrobiota bacterium | reverse complement strand
GGATTGCAGTACTTTGACATGAACAAGGCGATTGACGAGCGCCCCACCTACGTGGTGTTCAACGGGGCGGTCGGCTCGCTGGTCGGCGACAATGCCCTTACGGCGGGTGTGGGCGAGCGCGTGCGGTTGTTCATCGGGAACGGCGGTCCCAATCTCGTTTCATCCTTTCACGTCATTGGTGAAATCTTTGATACCGTGTATCAGGAAGGCGGCGATCACCCGTCGCACAACGTGCAAACCACGTTGATTCCCGCAGGGGGCGCCGCCATTGTGGAGTTCAAAGTTGAGGTGCCGGGCACCTACGTGCTCGTGGATCACTCCATCTTCCGGGCATTCAACAAGGGTGCCTTGGGAATGTTGAAAGTGGACGGGCCGGAAGATCAAATTGTCTATTCCGGCAAGGAAGTGGACGCCGTGTACCTCGGCAAGGCGGCCGAGGGCGGGGATTCCGAACAACGCGTTGCGGAACTCAGGGCGGAGATGGATGAGGAGATCAAGGGCAATCCCAGGATCGCCACCCTCACCAAGGAGATTCAGATCGCCAAGGGCAAGGGAGTCTACATGCAGACCTGCTTTGTCTGTCATCAGATGAACGGCGAGGGTGTGCCCGCCCAAATACCGCCCTTGGCGAAGTCCGACTTCCTGGCCCAGCTCACTGACGAAGAGGCCATCCATAACGTCCTTGCGGGGCGCACGGGCGAGGTCGTGGTGAATGGCAAGAAGTACAACGGGACGATGACTCCGCTGAACTATCTCTCCGACGATCAAATCGCCAATGTGTTGACCTATGTGCGCAACAGCTTTGGCAATGAGGGATCACCGATATCGCCAGCCCAAGTGAGGAAGGTCCGTGCCACGACCGCGCCTCCCGAGGCCAACCCATTCGAGTAACGATCATGAAATCCCTGCAAATCTGCCGGATCACACCCCTGCTCGTCGGCTGGGTGGTGAGTGCGGGTGGATTCGGCTTGGCTGCGTCGAACGCCCCCGCCGGCATGGTGGCGATTGCCGGCGGCCCTTTTCAGCCACAGTTTCGCTCCAGCACGGATGCCCGGGAGATTACCGTCAAGCCGTTCTTCCTGGACGTGCTGCCCGTGACGAATGAGGATTTCCTGGAATTTGTCCGAGCTGAACCGCGCTGGCAGCGTTCGAAGGTGAAGCGGCTCTTCGCTGACGAATCCTATCTGAAGAACTGGGCCGGCGATCTTGAACCGGGCCCCAACGCCCCCTCGAGGGCTCCGGTGACCTTCCTTTCCTGGTTTGCCGCCAAGTCCTATGCGCAATGGAAGGGCAAACGCCTGCCGACAGTGGCAGAATGGGAATTTGTTGCCTCGGCCAGCCCGACACGACCCGATGGGGAGAACGACCCCGAATTCAGCCGTCAGGTGCTCAACTGGTTCGCCACGCCCACGTCGGAGCTCTCGCCGGTGGGTGCCGGCCCCGCCAACTTCTGGGGTGTCCAGGACATGCATGGGCTGGTTTGGGAATGGGTGGCCGACTTCAACACCGCCATGGTCACGGGTGATGCGCGCAGCGACATCGGTCTGGATCGCCAGCTCTTCTGCGGGAGCGGGGCCCAGGGAGCCAGAAATCTCAACGACTATCCGGCGTTCATGCGTTATGGATTCCGCAGCAGCCTCCAGGCTGATTACTGCGTCCACAACCGCCGTGACGCCACGGCTGCACGGCGCGGACTGCTGCGAGACCAACGCACCCGCATCCTGCTGCGCGACCAGCTTGGCGCCGGCCCCAATCGCTGATCAATCGATCTATCAGGTGGAATCCACCTGGTCGACCGACCAGCAAAAGCAAATCAAACTCACGGAACTCGCAGGGCGACCGCAGGTCATCGTGATGTTCTTCGCCAGCTGCCAGTACGCGTGCCCGATACTGGTCAACGATTTGAAGCGGATCGAAGCCGCACTGCCGTCGGACACACGTGACCAGGTGGGATTCACGCTCGTTACATTTGATACCGAGCGCGACACCCCCGCCGCATTGGCGGAGTATCGCGCCATTCGCCAGCTGCCGGAGGCAACATGGACGTTGCTGCACGGCGAACCGGATGATGTTCTGGAGTTGGCCGCGTTGCTGGGGGTAAAATTCAAGAAGGATGCGGATGGCCAGTTCGCTCACTCGAATCTAATCACGATTCTGAACGCCCAGGGCGAAATCGTGCAGCAATGGGTCGGGCTCAATCAGGACATTACGGATTGTGTCCGCGAACTCAGGCAATTGACCGACGTGCAGCTTTCGGCGCACGCTCAACCCGTTCAGCCCGACTGACAGGTGCGGAATGCAGGCGAACCGATGGGTTGACCGTTGGGATTGCAACCTCAACACCGAAATCATTGGAAACCATGAAAAGCCAGGCAAATCTCCCCTTGGTCTATTCCTGCTCCGGCGCGTCCAGCGCCGCCCAGATGGCCAATCACATCGCCGTGCGTCTCGACCGGTTGGGTGTTGCCGAGATGTCCTGCATTGCGGGGGTTGGCGGCGACGTGAAGCCGCTGGTGCGCACCGCCCAGTCCGGTCGTCCGATCATCGCCATCGATGGGTGTCCGCTCCAGTGCGCCGCGCAGGTGTTGAAGCGCCATGGGCTCCAACCCCACCGCCATTATGATCTCAGCGATGCGGGGGTGAAAAAGCGGGCACACGAGGACTTTGACCCGCTGGAAGCGGCACGTGTTCTCGACCGGATCACTCGGGATCTCGCCTCGGAGGCGGCGTCGGGCCCGGAGCCAAGGGAAGCGGCGGAGGGTTCACAGCCCCCACCACCCGAACCCTTCAGCCCCGTTTGCTATCTGAGTGAGTTCAAGGAGTAACGGATCGGTTCCCGCAGGCAACTCCGTGGATCTCCACATCAAACGCGCCTACGAACCCGCCTCGCCGGAGGATGGCGCCCGGTTTCTGGTGGATCGACTCTGGCCGCGCGGCGTCCGGAAGGAAGCGCTCGACCTCACCGCCTGGCTGAAGCACGTCGCGCCGAGCGACCCGCTCCGACGATGGTTCGGGCATGAGCCGGCGCGATGGGAGGCGTTCCGCCAACGCTATCGAAAGGAACTCCGGTCGAACCCGGAAGCGATTCAACCCATCGTCGAGGCGCTGGCTCGCGGCAGAGTCACACTCGTGCAAGCCGCGCGCGACCAAGCGCACAACCATGCCGTGGTGCTGCAGGAGTATCTTCTGGAAACGGTTCGCCTGTCCGGCGATCATGTTGCGGGAAGCTGAAATATCGGCTGAATGAAGACCAAACCCACACGCCAGGGAGCCTCGACGGTCTGCGTCCACGCCGGCACATGGTTGGACCCGGCCACGGGCGGGGCGTGCAGTCCGATCTACACGTCCACCGCCTACGCCTACCCCAACGCCACCCACGAGAACATCTATCCGCGCTACTTCAACGCCCCCAACCAGCAGGTCATCAACCGCAAGCTGGCCGCGCTCGAACAGGCCGAGGCGGCAATCGTTTTCGGCTCGGGCATGGCGGCGATCTCCACGCTGATCCTGAGCTGCCTGAAACCCGGGGACCATGCGGTGTTTCAAACCGATCTTTATGGCGGCACCCACCAGTTTGTCACGCGGGAGTTGCAACGCCTTGGAGTGCGTGTTTCCTGGGGCGCGAACACCGCGGAGCTGGAGGCCGCTGTTCTCCCGGACACGCGGCTGATCTACGTCGAGTCGCCCTCCAACCCCCTGTTGCGCTGTGTTGATCTCGAGGCGATCGCCGCACTGGGAAAGCGGCTCGGCGTGATGACGGTCATTGACAACACCTTTGCCACGCCGATCAATCAGAATCCCATTCCACTGGGCATCGACGTGGTGGTTCACAGCGCGACCAAGTACCTGAATGGCCACAGCGATGTGAACGCTGGAGTGGTGGCGGGAGCCGCGAGCCTCATCGATCGGGTTCGGGAGAGCGCGTTGAACCTGGGCGGCATGCTCGATGCCCAGGCCTGTGCGCAGCTGGAGCGCGGCCTGAAAACCCTGGCGCTGCGGGTCCAACGCCACAATGAGAACGGGCTGGCCCTCGCACAATTTCTCGCAACGCACCCGGCGGTGGCCCGCGTCAATTATCCGGGGTTGCCGGGTCATCCGGACCACGCCGTCGCGGCCCGTCAGATGCGCGGCTTTGGCGGAATGCTCTCCATTGAACTGCGCGAACCCAACCGAGTGCAGGACCTGCTGAAGCGGTTGCGTCTCGTGCTGCCCGCGCTCAGTCTGGGCGGGGTGGAGAGCCTGGTCTGTGTTCCCGCCAGGACCTCCCATCGGCAGATGACCCCCGAGCAACGGCGAAGCGCCGGTATCAGCGACGGTCTGGTGCGCGTCTCCGTCGGGATCGAAGACCTCGAAGACCTGGTGCACGATTTTGATCAGGCCCTGGCCGGCGGGTGATGGGAATCCGATTGGTTTACGTGTACCGCACGCCGATGAAATCCTCCGCCGAGAGAACGCCGACCGAAGTGACGCACAACGTCGGGCTCAAACGATTCGAGCTGCGATGTGGCCGCGACCAGCTGGCCTTTCTCAGCTACGTGCAGGAGGAGGGTTGTGTTGTCTTTGACCACACCTTCGTGCCGGAGGCTCTTCGAGGGGGAGGCGTCGGAAACACGCTGGTTCGTGCCGCGCTGGAAGAGGCGGCCAGGCGGCGATGGGCAGTCATTGCGCGCTGTTCCTTTGTCGCCGCGTTTCTGGCGCGGCACCCGGAACTTAATGCCGGCGTGAAGCGGTCAGCGGATTGATCAATTGCCGATGGCTTTGGGTGCGTTCAGCAGGGCTTCCATGGCGTTGTCGATGGAGAAGCTGCCCGGCTTCTGGCTGGGCGGGAAATCCTTGAACGTGGCGAGGAATTTCCCGACATACTCCTGTGCCGGCACCAGCACGAAGGCATGATCCACCCGCCACCGGCCATAGTTGATGCTCTCGTGGTCGGCCGTCTCGAAGGGATCGGAACGCAGGTTGAACAGCTTGGGAAACCGCAGCGGCACGAACGGATCCTGCCATACGTCCAGGCCCTGTGAGCGCTGTTCGGTGAAGACAATTTTCCACTGGTTGTAGCGCAACCCGACCAGTGAACCGTCGTCGTTGAAGTAGAAGAACTCGCGACGCGGGCTCGGCGACCCGCCGGCCAGCACATCGGTGAGGTTTGAAGTAGAAGAACTCGCGACGCGGGCTCGGCGACCCGCCGGCCAGCACATCGGTGAGGTTGTAGCCGTCGAGATGCACCTTGAAGGTCTTGTCCCCGACCTTCATACCCTGGAGCAGCTGCTCCTTCACATCCGGCATGCCGGCGGCGGCGAGCAGCGTCGGCAGCATGTCCTCATGCGAGAAGATGTCGTTCAGCACGGTGCCGGGCGCGATGATGCCGGGCCAGCGGATGGCGCATGGCACGCGGAACGCCCCTTCCCAATTGCTGGCCTTCTCGTTGCGGAACGGCGAGGTGCCGCCGTCCGGCCAGGAGAATTTCTCCGCCCCGTTGTCGGTGGAATACATCACGATGGTGTTCTCATCCAGACCGAGCTCCTTCAGCTTGTTGAGCAGCAATCCGACATCGTTGTCGTGCTGAAGCATGCCGTCGGGATAAACGCCCAGACCGGTCTTGCCTTCCCACTTCGGGCAGACGCCTCCTGATCGGGAGGTATCGCCGGCTTTCCAGCCGGCAAATGGAATCCGCCTGCCTGCCATCCCATCCCCAGGCCGGTTGAAAGCCGGCAAATGGCTTTGACCTTATCGGGGTGGTCGGGGTGAGGCGGATTCGAGCGGCCCTGATTGGGCGAGACGATCCTGAAGCGGACTCCGGGATCTGTTGCGCCTGCGGTGCCCGGCCTACTTCTTGAGCGGTTCGAACTTGAACTTCTGGCCGCCCACCTTTGCGGCAACCATGGCTCCGCCCAGGGGCAGTGTGAACACCGAGACCCCCTCCTCGTATTTGGCGTTTTCGGCTGCACCGGAGGCGGCAATGGAGCCCTTTGCGCCGGCGCTCAGTTCGCATTTGGTATTCTTGAACGCGGCCAGATCCTCCTTGGTTTCAAAGAAGATGACTTCCGCGAATTTCGCTCCACCGGCCTGGGCGCCCACGCTCACTTCCGTCATGCTCACCTTGCCCGTGACTTTTTGATTCTCGTAGAGAAGGCCGTCGCCATGCTGGCCGCCGATGATGAATCCACCTTCGCCAACGCCCGGCAGCACGAGGTACCCTGCCGACTTCTCAAAAAGCTTGGCCAGGCCGGCATCCGCTTGTTTGAAGTTTGCGATCGCTTCCTTGGCCTTGGCTTCGAGGTCTTCTGCAGCCCGCATTGAAGCGGTTGCGGTCAACAGGCCGACGAGCAGTCCGGCTCCCACGATTCTCTTCAGAGTAATGTTCATGTTGTTTCGACTGTGTTTGGTTGACTCCATCACGGCAAGTTTCCGGAATATGATCTGGCACCAACTCCGGTTGCTCCGACCCGTCCCGGATCGGAACCTCGACCGCTCGCTGACAGCGTTGGAGAGCGGCCCGGTCGAATCAAGACCAAACTGGGATCGGCCGGGGCAAAAGCCGCATCCCGGTTTATGCACGGTGAAATGATGGCAGGCGGTGGAACTCGTCGCGCCGCGACGGGTAGCGCCGCGTTCAGGGGCAACGAGCCGCTGCCAAAACCGATTCCGTCCGCTGAATGCGGCCGGGGTCGTTGCCGCGCGACAACCCCTGCCTGTCAGACGCCGAGAAGCGGTCTGCGCGGCTCACGAGTGGATCCGCTCACTTGACCCGTTCGATTTCACCCAGGCGCCAGGACTTGTCGAAGAACGGCGGCAATGGGCTGTAGAGGCGGAGGATGGTGAACCAGCCCTTCTTCGGATCGGTCTGGATCCAGTTGCCCCGTGCGACACCGGCGGGCTGGGTGGGTCCGAAATAGACGGTGGTCGAGCCATCGGCCCCGGCGACGGCGGCGGGTGAAGGGTAACCCTGGCTGCCGGCGCGCGGATAGCGCTGCGGGGTCTGGAGCATGGAGCGGGTCTGGTTGTCGTAAAGCGTGAACGACCAGAAGGCCCGGGCGGGAATGCCTTGGGGAAGCGTGACCTTGTAGGTTTTGGCGCCATCGAACGGGTCGCCCTCGGCGTCGAGGAAGCCCATGAGATATTGCGAGCCGACTTCGGGAATACGCATGATCATGCCCGGTGAATCGAGCGTGTAGCCGTAGTAGAAGGCGGTTCGCGAATCCAGCGTTCGGGCGCCGGTGGGCGAGATCGGCGGCGGGGTTTCAAAGAAGGCCCCGCCCTCCCACAACATGCTGCCCCATTGCGAACCGGGATAATACGCCCAGTCCGGGTGCACCGCGGCGTAGCGCCAGTTCAGGACCCGCCCGGCGGCATTGCCCACGGCAGCCGCCTCGGTGAGAATCTGCTTCATCCGCGCATCCGGGTTGAACGGCTTCCCGTGGGCGATCCCGATGGCGGCGAGCTGGCCGGCAAGTTCAACGTCGTAACTGGTCGCCGGCTCCTGCTGGACATTTTCGTTGATCAACTCGAAGAACCCGTAATCCCCCGGCGGAATGGTGTTGAACGACTTGCCGGTGCCCTCGATGAACCGGGTTTCAGGGATGGGAGGATTCTTTTCCAGGCGCACCGTGCCTTCCAACGCGGTGGCGATGCTCGTGCCGACGCCGCCGGGTGTGTAAGGATAGATCTTGAGATGCTTCCTGATGTTCTCGACAGCGGGCCGGGGATCGTCGTTGACCAGAAAGGAGCGCGCGGCGTAGAGCACGCGGCGGGTTTGGGAATGCGCCACGTAGAATCCTCCCTCGGGCAGCGGGCCGTCGTATCCCGGCGGCACGAGAAGATACCTGCCGCCTTCACCGCGATCCGGTCCGGGAAAACCGACGTCGATGATCCACGAGAACCACATGTCATTGATGGTGCCCAGCCCCATCGGCGGTTGCTCGATGACCATCGGGCCCTTTTCCAGGTTCACCACGGACAGGTAATAGACGGTGTCGGCGTTGGCGGTGAGAAACAGCGAATGGGCGTCCATCAAATCGGAGAAAAGGAGCACGCTGTTGTCATCGGCGCCGATGCTCTGGAAGCCCCTGGCAATGGCCAGCGCCGACGCTCCACGAAAACTGTTGTTGTAGGCGTTGAGCGCGCGCGTGAAGTCAAGCGTGTCCCGGACCTTTGCGGCAGTCGCAACAGTCGGGACCCCATCCTTGAATTCCAGCGTGCCGATGCGCAATTCGACCTTGTCCGGCGTGATGAGCGAGGAGGGAATGCCCGCACCCGACTGCGCGCTGGCGGTGCAGGCCGGAAAGCTGGTGAGCAGGATGGCAATCGCTGTGGCCAAACCTGCGGCGAGCGTTGTGGGTCGGGGTTGGTTCATGGTCGTAATCAATTTGAAGTGATGTTCAACAGTTCTAGATCGAATAGTGGGGAGTTTTAACCATTGCGACGGTGGAATCAATCCGTGTTTGGTTACAGTTGCGGGAAATCCCGCCGGACGGGAAGCCGGGGGATCCAGATGGAGGCAAACACATTCCCTGACCTTGAACCCCCTGATGCCAACTTCCAAGTCGACCCCTCTTGCCGGCTGGAAAGCCGGCGCTACACAATAAGAATTGCCAGGGGGAGGGCGAAGCGCCCCCCTAAACCGGCTCGGTAAGACCGCCCTCCGCTGCCTCCCTGCTTCGCGGTTCACGAACGCAGCAGCTCATTTCACCAGTTCGATTTCACCCGGACGCCAGGTCTGGTCGAACCAAAGTTCCAGCGGGCCGTAGAGGCGCAGGATCATGAACCAGCCTTTGCCGGGAATGGTCTGGATCCAGTTGTTTTCCTTTCCGGCCGGGGCTTCCGGGGCGAAATAAACATCCACCGAACCATCGGCGTTGGGTTTGGCGGCGGGCGTTGGATAGTTCTGGACCGAAGCAGGATCGCATATCGGCGAAGTGATCAGCCGCTCCATCGAGCCACCATCGGGGGCTTCATTCCGCTTCTTTCAGCCGGTTCATTCCCTGCACCAGTAGAGGTTGTCGTTGATCTGGTAGCCGAGGGTGAGTCCGATGGCCAGGGTGTTGAGCGAATCGCCCGCGACTCCGTTCAAACTCGACTTACCGCCCGCCAGATAGGTTGTGTCAAGTGAACCCCAAAAGTGCTCGGTGAAGTCCCGGGTGAGATGCGCTTCCAGTTGGAACTTGGGATCCGTGCTCAACGTCTGGCCCACGTAATCGTTGTTATCACTGAAAAACCAGACCGAGGGGAGTGCCTCGAAGGTGGTGCGCCGGCCGGGCACCCACGGACCGATCTGCCAGACGATGGGCGCACCCACCCGGCCATACCAGCGGTTCTGGCCGAGGTTCAGCGCTTGACTGCTGTCATACTCGCCGATGGGGAAGTAGACATCCACGATTAAGTCGAGCGAGAACTTCGGTTCGTAGCGCAGCATGTCGGGGATGTTCATGATCGCCTTGGGGCCGATCAGGTTGTAACCCACTTCCAGCATCGGGTCGCCG
>JALOTU010000352.1 GCA_025457725.1 Verrucomicrobiota bacterium | reverse complement strand
GTGCCCTTTGCCGACCAGCAGACGTTGTCGTCGGTGGGGTTGATCACTTCGCGCAACTCGCAGCGCGCGTATTTCGTGTTCTCCGTCCGGGCACCGGTCACCGGGCACCAGAAGATCAACTGTCCATCGAGGCCGCGCTGGAAATACTCGGGGTGCGTGTATCCGGCGCTCAATTGCGCCGCAGAGATCTCCAAGGGGTGCCCTGCAGCCGTCCCGGCAGCATCCACCGGCAGGGTCAGTTTCCAATGGCTCAGGTCCATGTGGTCCGCGGGAGGATCCGGTTGGGCCGGCGCGAGCGGCAGACCAAGTTGCTCGGTGGGGGGCTTGTTCTGAGCGGAAGCGTGCAAACCGAGAGCCAGTGCGGCTGCAAATACAAGTAATGTTTTCATAATGTTTTATTCATGCCAAAACGTGTTCTGTGAACGCGGCGATTCATCTTCCTGCCAGACCGGGGGCTTCCATCATGGCGCGTGATCACGGCATTTCCTTCGCCGTGGCGAAGCGCATTCGCGCGACCACCGGGAAATGGTCGCTGGGGAACTGGCCATTGCGGGAGAACGTGACGATCTCGGCGGAGTCCGTGACGACGTCGCCCCGCGTCAGGATCCAGTCAATGCGGACACCATTTGGCCGGATGGCCTGGAAGCCGTTGGAGGTGTTGATGCCTTCGCCCTTGCGCTCGCTGGCGGTCATCCAGGTGTCGGCGAAGAAGCCGTCGGCGGTGAGGATTTTGTAGGCTGCGTTGGTGCCGGCGGCGGCGTTGAAATCCCCGGTGAGGATCAGCGGCAGTTTCGTGTCCAACGCCGCCACGCGTTCGCGCACCAGCTTGGCCGCCTTCTCACGGGCTGCTTGCACCTGGTGATCGAAGTGCGTGTTCCAGAAAAAGAACTCCTGCTTCGTCTGATGATCTAGGAACTTGATCCAGGTGACCATGCGGCGATTGCGGTTGCCCCAGGTGCTCGAACCGATGACCTCCGGCGTGTCGGACAGCCAGAAGTGATCATAGGCGAGCGGTTCAAATCGCGCCTTTCGATAGAACACGGCCATGAATTCGCCCCGGCTGCCGCCTTCGCGCCCCAGTCCGATCCATTCGTAGTCCGGCAGGTCGGTGGCAATGTCTTTCAGTTGTTCGTAGAGCCCCTCCTGCGTGCCGAAGACATCCGGGTTAATCTGTTGGATGACCTCACGCACCAGCGGACGCCGCACCGGCCAGGCGTTCGGTGGATTGGGGCTGGCGAATTTCAGGTTGTAGGTCATCACCGTCAACGTGCCCGGCGACGCCGGATTCGTGGACTGCGCGGGCGCCGGGAACGGGTAAAGCGCGGCAGCCGCCGCGACCAGGAGGGCAGGCCACGCTCGCCATTGCAAGAACAGGGTTCGCTTCATTCAGGACTCTCCGTTTGTTTGCATGTCAACATCGCCGCGGATTCTAAGGCAAGACGGCGCCACTGCATATCCCCGAAAGCGGTATGGCCAAGGTGCCGCTCGGGATTGTTCGGGTCCAGACGCCTGGTGGGCCGGGCAGGGCGTGTGTTTGGAGGCTCGACTGAAGGCAAGGGCAGGGTTATGGTTAATCCTTCGTCAACCGGCGTTGCATCATGGAAGGCAATGGAGATGGATTTTCGCTTGGGAAACTGGTGTATGGCACCAGTCCTCGGCGCACTTTGCTCCGGGCGGCGGTGCTGGCGGCGCTGTGCCTGATCGTTTTCAAGTTCATGTTCGTTCCGGCGCGCGTGGATGGCGGCAGCATGGCTCCGACCTACTCCAACCATGGGTTGAACCTGATCAACCGGATGGCGTACCTGCAGAACAAACCCCAGCGGGGGGACGTGGTGGCCATCCGGCTGCGCGAGACCGGCCACAGTATTGTGCTGATGAAACGGGTGGTGGGTCTGCCGGGTGAGGCCATCGGATTCCAGAACGGCCGGGTCACGGTTGACGGCCAACTGCTGGACGAACCGTATGTTCAGCTGCCGTCCGATTGGGAACGCGCGCCGGTGGTCTGCGGTCCGGACGAGTATTTTGTCGTCGGGGACAACCGGTCCATGCTCATGGATGGGCACTGGTTTGGTCGGGCCAAGGCAAGTCTGATCGCGGGCAAGATGGTGCTATGAAGCGGGTTCTTTGGTTGATGGCCGCGGCGCTGGTGGTCGCCGGTGCGGTGCTGCTGTGGCGACAGTTGTTTCCCGGACCGGAAGCCCGGATCCGACAGCGGATGACCCGGTTGCAGGATCTGGCTTCCTTTTCGGGCTCGGAAGGCAACCTGGCGGCGCTCGCCAACGTGCAGCGCCTCGGGAACCTCTTCGCCGAGGACGCCCAGGTGAGCGTGGATCTCGTGGGCGGCCCGAAGGGAACCTGGACGGGCCGGGACAATATCGTGCGGGCCGCCGCGGCGGTGAGGCGACTGTCGAACGCGATGAAGGTGGAGTTTCTGGATGTGACCGTGGCTCTGGGTGCGGACGGACAATCGGCGACCGTGGAAGCCACCGTGAAGGTTGTGGCCGAAGGCAGCGACGGGCTTTGGGTCGAGGATCTCCGATTCGAGTTCATTGAAACTGAAGAGGGCTGGCTGATCCGGTCGGTGAAGAATATTCGCACCCTGACCTTCGCGGAACCCGGTCGGGTGGTGGCTGGGTTCGATCCGCGTCCGGCATGATTAACGCCGCCATCGCCACCCTGCTTTTTGCGGTCTCGGCAACCTGCGCCAATCGCTCCGCCCGGTTGGTCGGCGGGGTTGAGGCCAACTACTGGCGCCTGATTCTCGCGGCGCTCTTCCTGTCGCTTTGGGCCTTCACCCTCGGCTCCGGAATAAGCGGGAAGGCTTTCCCTGTGTTTTTTGTCAGCGGCATGGTGGGAATTGGGATTGGGGATTTCGGCCTGTTCCAGGCCTTTCCCCGTTTGGGCGCGCGCATGACCATGCTTCTGACGTTGTCCCTGACCTCCCCGATCGGGATGCTCATGGAATGGATCTGGATGGGGCAGGGGTTGACCGCCGGGGAGATTGGCTGTGTGGCGGTGGTGCTGACCGGGGTGGCGATCACCCTCTGGCCCGATGCCAGGGTTCCATTGCCGG
Source organism: Verrucomicrobiota bacterium (assembly GCA_025457725.1). GTDB lineage: Bacteria > Verrucomicrobiota > Verrucomicrobiia > Limisphaerales > DSYF01 > JALOTU01. The sequence goes on along the minus strand of JALOTU010000352.1, from coordinate 458 downwards.
GACGGCAACTCTGTTTCGGCACGGCCTTCGCGCTCCTCGGGGCGGCGGGGGGCGCTTTGGGGGCGGTGATATCGCGTCGCGCCTATGAAGTTGGTCGGGTGAATCAAGAGCTGATTGACGGACCCACCGCGGCCTTCCAGCGTGTTTTGGGCGGGTTGCTCGTGACGGCGATCGTTTTTGGCCTGTTGCGGTTGCGTCAATCGGTGCGCCGCGAACCCCTTGTCGGGATCCCCGGCAAATGGAGGCGCTTGATGCCCTGGGTTGCCGCCAATGCGCTGGCCGGATTGACCATCGGCGTGAGCTTCATGCAGCGGGCCCTGGAAAACACCCAGGCCGGGATCGTGTTGGCGATTGTCGCTATCACGCCCATTGCCGTGATTCCGCTGGCACGGATCGTCGAGGGGGAGGGCATTACCTTCCGGGCGCTGGGCGGGGCGGTGATTGCCGTGGCGGGAGCT
>JALOTU010000351.1 GCA_025457725.1 Verrucomicrobiota bacterium | reverse complement strand
AAACACCCGGCGCGTGACCGTGACCTCGCTGTAGGAAACCTCCACACCCGCTGCGAGCAAATGCTCCTCGCCCACATCACCGATTGTGAGGGAAACCTCGGCCATGCCCAGTGGCTTTCGACCATCCGTGCCGCTGAAGATCACGTCCGCCATCTCGCCACCCCGCAATGCCTTGGCCGATTGCTCGCCCAACACCCATCGGACGGCATCCGACACATTGGACTTGCCGCATCCGTTGGGACCCACAATCGCGGTGACACCCGGCTGAAAATTCAGTGAGGTTTTGTCCGCGAAGGATTTGAACCCCAACATGGTCAAGTTCTTGAGATACATGCTGTTTCAACAAACGAAAACAAACGGCCTGGGCTCTGTAAAGCGAAAACCACAAGATACAGTGCCCGGCTCCGCCCGCGAGCACAACGGATTGTGAGGACACGGCTTGCTCCGTAGTTCTCCGAGACACCGGGTGGAGGAGCGCTCCGCAGCCTAAAACTGAAGATAAACACCTTTGAGATACTGCGCCTCCGGGAAGGTGGCCGGGTGGTCGGGCGCATGGCCGGTGATTTCCAGCTCCTTGGATTGTCGACCGGAACCACTCGCCGCACTGCGGATGGCGCCCAGGAATTCCTCCGTCGACACGTGCGCCGAACACGAGGCGGCGAACAGGATGCCGCCTGGGGCCAGCCACCGGATCGCGTCCGCGGCAAGCCGGTGGTAGGCCGCGATGGCCCTGGCGCGTTCCGCCTCCCGCCGCGCCAGCGAAGGCGGATCCAGGATGATCAGATCAAACTCCCGATCTGGATTTTGACTCAACCATTCGAACACGTCGCCCCGAACGCACTCGTGCGCGCACCGTGCGATGTCCGGATTGCCGGCATTCAGAGCGAAGTTGCGTTTTGCGGCTTCAAGCGCGTGCGAGCTGATATCGAGGTCGGTCACCGACCGCGCACCGCCCCGGGCGGCGTAGAGGGAGAATCCGCCGGAGAAACTGAAGGCGTTCAGGACGCGTCGGTTGGCCGCCAGATCGCCCACCCGCCGCCGGTTCTCCCGCTGATCCAGGAAAAAGCCGGTCTTTTGCCCATGCACGACGTCGGCCTCAAACCGGATGCCGTTTTCCAGGAACGTGGGGGCCGCGCCCAGCGGCGACCCGATCCACACGTCGCCGTCCTTGAGGTTGAACTGATTCGCAGCCGCCTCCTGGATGTTCCGACTGAACCGCAGTACGATTCGCTCCACCGTCAGCGCGCTCGCGAGCATCGTTCGCAGCACATCCAACCGCTGCAGCCAGGCGAGGCTGTACAGCTTCAGAACGAACGTCGTGTTGTAGCGATCCAGCACCAGCGCCGGCCACCCGTCACTCTCGCCGTTGATCAGCCGGTAGCCCGTGGTCTCCGGGGGAAACAACCCCTCGCGGGCGGCCAGCGTCCGATTCAGTTTTTGCTGAAACCAGGCATCATTGATGGCGCAGGGCTTGCCTTGATGCAGGATTCTCACCCGGATCGGTGAATTGGAATCAAACAGGCCGATGGCCAGAAACCGGTCATTCCGATCATAAACCACCGCAAGCTCGCCGTCCTTTCCCGGCCGGTTGGCGTCCCGCACGCTGTCGGAATACACCCAGGGATGCCCGCTGCGGATCATGGATTCCGCGATACGGGATACGCGCAGGCGCAACCTCGCCGGGCGTTCTTCCGCAGGCGGATCAGCAGGGGAGAAGCTCATGAGGCTGGGTGTCAGGTGGTGTCATCTCGCTCCCAGTGTCTATCCGAAGCGGTGACCCTTTGGCAAGGGCACCGGGGGACTAGGCCGCCACAAGGGGGAACTCATTTTCTTGCACGATTGTTCCCCCTCCCCCGGCACCGGGTTGTGGGCGGCGACGAGAGAGTCGATACGGGCGCCCGAAGCACGTCTCACGTCGCGCGCCTCAAGGCAGTGGCAGGGGTACGGTTCGGGAATTCATCGTGCGAAAAGCATAGGGCGCCCGCCTCGTCCTGCATTCTGGCTTCTCTCCCCACTCGCTTCCCCCTACATTGGCCGTCTTGTGATGGACGCCAATGCAATCCCCGCGCTGCCCCCAGGCACGCAGTTTACCCAGCTCGACAACGGGCTGGTCATCATCGTACGCGAAGACCACAGCGCCCCGGTGGTCTCAGCCCAAGCCTGGTGCAAAGCGGGCAGCATCCATGAGGGCCGCTGGCTGGGCGCGGGTTTGTCCCACGTACTGGAACACATGCTGTTCAAGGGCACGACCACCCGCGCGGCAGGCCGCATCGACCAGGAAGTGCAGGAGGCGGGGGGCTACATGAACGCCTACACCAGCTTTGATCGCACGGTCTATCACATCGACGTCCCCAACACCGGCGCCACGGTGGCCGTTGACATCCTGTGCGACATCATGCAGCACGCATCCCTTCCGCCGGACGAGCTGGCAAAGGAACTGGATGTGATCCGTCGCGAGATGGACATGAGCCAGGACGATCCCGGTCGTCGATCAAGCAAGCGCCTTTTCGAGACCACCTACACGCACAGTCCCTACCGGTTTCCCATCATCGGCATTCTCGACATCTTCAACGAGCTGCGCGCGGAGGATATCCGGGGTTACTACCAGGCCCAGTACGTTCCCAACAACACGTTTTTTATCGTGGCCGGGGATGTGAATTCCTGCGAGGTCGTGGCGCAAATCCGTGACGCGTACCGGAACAGCCGCAACCGCGCGCTCCCGCCCGTGGTTCTGCCCCGGGAACCGCGGCAGACGGCCGCACGCGAGATCATTGAGGAGGCGCCCATCGAGCTCGGCCATTTCCATATCGCCTGGCACATCCCCGACCTGCGTCATCCGGATGTCCCGATGCTGGATGTCCTGGCGTTGCTGCTCGGCGGCGGCCGCAGCAGCCGGCTGTTTCAACAGGTGCGGGAACGCCATGGCCTGGTGCATTCGGTGGACGCCTGGACCTACAATCCCGGCAACCCGGGCATCGCGGGCGTAAGCGCGGTGGTGGATCCCGACAAGTTCAGCGAGGCGCGCGACGCGATTCTTGCCGAGGTCAGGCGCATGCAGGACACGCCGGTCTCTGCGCAGGAACTGTCGAAGGCCGTGAAGCAGTTCATTTCCGGGACATTGGCGTCGCGCAAAACCATGCAGGGTCAGGCCAGCGACCTCGGCTCCAACTGGCTGTCCGCCAACGACCTGAACTTCTCCGAACGGTATCTCGCCGCGGTGCATCAGGTCACGCCGTCCGACATCCAGCGGGTGGCGCGCGAGTACCTGGTCTCCAGCAACAGCACACTTTACGGGCTCCTGCCCGAGGGTTCCCGTCCGCCTGTCACGTTGTCATTGGAACAGCAGATCGACCGGCCCATCCTGAAATTCGAGCTGCCCAATGGCCTGCGCCTGCTGATCAAGGAGGATCATCGGCTGCCGTTTGTCGACTTTCGCGCCGCACTGCTGGGTGGGGTCTTGGCCGAACACGCCGCGCAAAATGGTGTCACGCAGCTCATGGCGCGCAGCCTGATGAAAGGCACGCGGGTGCGGGATGCGGAGAC
>JALOTU010000350.1 GCA_025457725.1 Verrucomicrobiota bacterium | reverse complement strand
GCTTGCCCGGGTGCTGGACGAAAAGATGGCCAGCCTCTATCGGACGGGAAAGATCCATGGCGGGGTCTTTCTGGGGCGCGGCCAGGAGGCCCTGAGCGCCTCGGTGGGAATCACCCTTCGGAAGGGCGATGTCTTTGCGCCCCTAGTGCGGGACACCGCCGGGCGCCTGGCCTTTGGGGAACCGGTCCTGGAATGTGTTCAAACGTATCTGGGCTCTGCGCTGGGCCCCATGCGTGGCCGCGACGGCAATGTTCATCGCGGGCGGCCTGCGGACGGGATTCTCCCGATGATCAGTCACCTTGGCGCCATGATCTCGGTGGTCAGCGGCATTCTCTTCGCCAAACGCGCCAATGGCATCAACGATGCGGTCGGTGCGACCTGTCTTGGGGATGGGGGCATGTCCACGGGTGCCTTTCATGAGGGTTTGAACCAAGCGGCTGTGGAACGTCTGCCTCTGGTCCTTGTCGTGGCCAACAACCAGTACGCCTATTCCACACCCACCAAACATCAGTTCGCCTGTGCTTCTCTCTTGGACCGTGCCAGCGGCTATGGGGTGGCCGGACACGAGGTCGACGGCACGGATTTGGGCGCTTGCTTGGAGGTGGTGCAAAAGGCGTTCGCGGCGGCACGGTCCGGTCAAGGACCTCAATTGATCGTGGCCAGCCTGCTTCGGCTATGCGGTCATGGTGAGCACGATGATGGCAGCTACATTCCCTCCCACTTGAAGCAGTCGCGGTTGGGGAGGGATTGCATCAGGCTGGCGGAGGAGGCTCTCCAGGAGAAGGGGATGGCCACATGCGATGTCCTGTCAGCCTGGCGCGAGGAATGTATTGCCCAGGTGGATCAAGCCGTGGCCACCGCCCAGCGGGAACCCCCGCCGGACCCATTTGCGGAATCCTGGCAGTCGTTGGCAACCAGCCGCCTCTGTGAGGCAAGTCATGAGGAATGATCTGTTTGCCGCGCGCGCCTTCTCCCAATCCCATGAGCATTACCTATCTTGAAGCCATTCGTGCGGCCCAGGCCAGGGCATTGGCGGACGATCCGCGTGTCTTCATCTATGGTGAGGATGTGGGTCAATTCGGTGGGGCATTCAAGGCAACCAAGAACCTGGCGGATGAGTTTCCCGGACGCGTGAAGGACTCGCCGATCAGCGAGGACGCCATCGTTGGATTCTGCGTGGGGGCAGCCATCGAGGGAATGCGTCCAATCGTGGAAATGCAGTTTGCGGATTTTTCCACCGTCGCCCTCAACCAGATTGTGAACCAGGCGGGCACACTCTTTTGGCGCACCGAGCTTCCGTGCCCGATCGTGGTTCGTTTGCCGTGCGGGGGGACCTCCGGCGGCGGGCCATTCCACAGCCAGAACTTGGAAACCGTTTACTCCCACTTTCCGGGGTTGGTGGTCGCCACGCCGGCCACCGTCGAGGATGCCTACAGTATGCTGCTGGAGTCTGTCGCCCTGGATGATCCGGTGATTTTCTGCGAACACAAGCTGCTCTATTATCACTTGAAAGCAGAGCAGCTTCCCACAGAGGCACTTCCCATCGGCAAGGCTCGCATTGCGCGCGAAGGTCGCGATATGACCATCGTGGCCTACAGCGCCATGGTTCACGAGGCATTGGCTGCTGCCGAGGAGCTTGAGCCGGAAGGATGGAAGGTGGAGGTGGTGGATTTGCGCTCTGTTAAACCTCTGGATACCGACACCGTCATGGCTTCGGTGGCTCGGACGGGACGACTGCTGTGCGTGGGTGAATCCTGGCCCTGGGGCGGGGTTACTGCAGAGGTCATTGCCCGTGTCGCAAGTGAAGGATTCGGCTTGTTGGATGCCCCCCCCCAGCGACTGAACTCCAAGGACACGCCCGTGCCCTACCATCCCAGCCTCTGGGCGGCCCATCGACCCACTGCCCGCAGCATCGCCGCCGCTGCCCGAAGGTTGCTCAGACAATGAACCGCTGTCCAAAATCAGCCGCGCTCCACCTTGGCCTTGCCAGCATGTCAATCTCCTGAACCTATGCCGCAAATCCCCATTATCATGCCGCAGCTTGGCGAATCGATTGCCGAAGCTACCATTGTCAACTTCCTGACCCAGCCGGGCGATGCAGTCAAGGGCGATCAGGACCTTCTGGAAGTTGAGACCAACAAGGCCACCATGAACGTGGCGTCGCCCTGCGCCGGGCGAATCGAGAAGTTCAGCGTCCATACGGGCGAGAGCTATCCGGTGGGTGCGGTGCTCGGTTACATCGAGGCCAGCCAGGAAGAAGTGGAGCGGGCAGGTCTGGACACGGTGCTGCCTGCCGGCAACGGGGGTGAACCCAAGGGCAAGGGTTACAGTCAGGATGAGGACACCTCAACGCGGCGACGAACCGTTAAACCCACGGTGCGTGGTTTGCCGGTTCCAGCGCATGCACAAGGCGCCAGCTACATGTCTCCCCGGATGAAGGCGCGCATGAACGACCTGGGAATGCACGCTGCAGATCTCTCCGCCGTGCCGGGCAGCGGAGCCGCCGGGCGTGTAACCATCCAGGACTTTGAGAAATACATCGAGAATCTGGAGCAACAGAAGCTCAGCCAGGCGTCCACGATGCGCGTGGCGGTGGCGGACGCCATGCGACGCAGTTGGACCCGGCCGTTGGCGACGGTGGGATTGCCCGTTTCTCTCGATGCCTTGTTTGCTCATCGCCGGCAATCCAAGCCCAAGGCGGGTCCGGCACTCTACGCCCTGCGCGCCTTGGCCATCGCCCTGGCTGAAAACAGTGCCCCTGCCGGACGTTTGGTGGGGAACAAGATTGTTCATCCCCAATCAATTGATCTTGGATTTGCCGTGGAAGCGGAGGATGGCGTGCTGGTGCCGGTGATTCGGAAGGTCGACCAGAAGAAGCTGTCGGAGATCATCGAGGTCTACGACTCCCTCATCAAACTGGCGCATCAACGGAAGTTGCCAGTTGACGCGACCGGGGGGTCGATTGCCACGATCACCAACTTCGGCACCTTCGGATTGCAATGGGCCACGCCCATCCCATTGCCTGAGCAGACGTTGGTGCTGGGAATGGGTGCCGGACGCAAGGTGCCGGCGTGGGACGAGGAGAAGGGGCAGTTCGTACCGGTGATGGAGGCGAACTTCACCCTCAGCTTCGACCACCGCGTGTTGGACGGTGGTGCGGCCGGTCGGTTGCTGCAGCGTATTGCCAGCCTGATCAATGCCCCGGAGCAACTTTAGTATGCTGGTTTTCATTCCGCCCCTCCCCTCACCTATACAATGGCGCAGTCGTTTGTCAGCGCCGTTGTTGACCGCTCCGATTCTTCAGTCCTCTGATTGTAAACTGGTGCTACAGATTCCCCGGGCATGTGAAGCACTTACGGTGGGGGCGGAACGCGCTCGTGATGTGTGGGGATGGTGTGGATACATGGATGTGTTGTAGGATTGACAGCGCCGACCGGCGCATCAATCATTGCCGTTCATTTGGTTGCCACCGTAGCTCAATTGGTAGAGCAGTTGACTCTTAATCAATTGGTTCTCGGTTCGAGTCCGAGCGGTGGTACCATCTTC
>JALOTU010000349.1 GCA_025457725.1 Verrucomicrobiota bacterium | reverse complement strand
CGTCGCCGCGGTGAAGAAGCGGGAGAAGTCCATGAGCACGGGGATCGGCTTTGGCATCGGCATCCCGCACACCTCCACCGACCTGATTTACGATGTCGTAGGCGCGCTGGGCCGGAGCAAGACGGGGGTGCAATTTGACGCGCTCGACAACCAGCCCGTGAATCTGGTCATGCTGTTCCTGGTGCCGCAGGGCCACTTCCAGAAACATCTCCACACCCTGGCCAACATCGCCAAACTGCTTCACAAGGCGGAATTCCGGCAGGCGCTGGAGACGGCTCCGGACGCGGAGGCGATGGTGGAAGTCATCACGGCCAAGACACCCCGCTGAACCGGGCGGCGTGTGTTGTGCACCCCGGCAGGCGCCACAAGCGATCGTGTTCCCCCATCAAATCATTCAAGAACGGCTCCGCGCCGTCGTTTCCCTGCTTCTCCCCGACGCTGATCCTTTGCCGGTCCAAGTGCGCCCGTGCCAGGAGGCCCGGTTTGGCGATTACCAGGCCACGGCGTTGATTCCTCTGGCCAAGGCGCGGAAATTGAATCCGCGCCAGCTTGCCAACGAGGTTCTGGCAAAACTGAATCCGTGGAGGTGGCCGGCGCGGGCTTTCTCAATTTCCGCCTGCGCGTGGACGCGATCCAGAAAGCGCTCGCCGGAGCCAACCGGGGCGAGCATCTGTTTTTTGGCCGGGCGGAGGACCCTCAGACCATCGTGCTTGATTTCAGCTCACCGAATGTGGCCAAGCCCATGCACGTGGGCCACATTCGCTCCACCATCCTGGGCGACTGTCTCGCTCGCGCCCACCGGTTGCTCGGTCACCGGGTCATCACCGACAACCACATCGGCGATTGGGGCACGCAGTTCGGCATGCTGCTTTTCGGCTGGAAAACCCTCCTGGACAAGGTTGCCCTTGATCGCGATCCCATCGCGGAGCTGGAGCGCGTATACAAAGCGGTCAACGCCAAGTGTGACGAGAGCAGGCCAGACTACGATGCCGCCACCCACGAAACCGCCCGGGCCGAGCTGGTGAAGCTCCAGGGCGGGGACCCCGGAAACATCGCCATCTGGCGGGAGATGATCAGGCTTTCGCAGCTTCAGTTCGACACCATCTACGGCCGACTGGGGGTCAAGTTTGATCACGTGCTGGGCGAGAGCTTTTACAATTCACGCCTTCAGGCCGTCGTAGACGAGCTCATGGCCCGGGGCATCGCCCGCGAAAGCGAAGGGGCGAAGTGCGTGTTCAGCGACGGCGCGCTCCCACCCAAGGAGGATCCGTTTCTGATTCATCGCGACGGAGAGTGGCAGCCCAACCCACAACTCATCCAGAAGCGCGACGGCGGTTTCAATTACGCCACAACCGACCTCGCCACGCTGGCCTATCGTCTGGAAACCTGGACCCCCTCGGAAATCATCTACGTCACGGACGGACGGCAGCAGCTTCACTTTCAGCAGGTGTTTTCCACCTTTCGCCGCTGGCACCCCGAGCGGGCCAATACCGTGAAACTGGTCCATGTCTGGTTTGGGTCGATTCTGGGCGACAATGGGAAGCCCTTGAAGACGAGATCCGGCGAGAACGTGAAGCTCGCCGAGCTGCTCGATGAAGCCGAGGAGCGCGCGTTCAAAATCGTCACCGAGAAGAGCGTCAACCTGCCCGAGCCGCAGCGACGCGAAATCGCGAGGGTCGTGGGTGTGGGGGCCGTCAAGTACGCCGACCTGCTGCCCAACCGGCAGACCGATTACGTGTTCAGTTGGGACAAGATGCTGGCATTGAACGGCAACACGGCGCCTTACCTGCAATACGCGTACGCCCGCATCCAAAGTATTTTGCGCAAAGCCGGGGAAACATCGAACCTCGAACATCAGACGTCGAACACACAGCTGGAGGCCCCGGAGGAACTGGCTCTGGCCCGGCACCTGTTGAACTTCGGGCTGGTTATTGAGGCGCTGGCGGCGGAGAAACGGCCCAACTACCTTTGCAACTACCTCTACGAATTGTCCTCTCTGTTCACGCGCTTCTACGAGAACTGTCCCGTCCTCAAGTCAGAGGAGACCACCCGCACCAGCCGGCTGACGCTCTGCGACCTCGTCGCCCGCGTGATCCGTCAAGGGTTGGAGATCCTCGGCATCGAGGTGCTCGATCAGATGTAGGGCGGCGTCAGTTCAGCCGGCGCCAAACGCGGATGGCCTCGGTGACTCCCCAGGCTTGCGCATCACAGCCGCGCTGGGTGTGAGGCGCGTCGCCGTCCACAATCTCCGGGATCTGGCCGAGACACCCTTGTTGCATCAGGCCCGCCATGCTGGCCAGATAACCCCGCGCCGCGCTCACAGCACTCTCCTCGAAACCCCACGCCAGCGCCAGCGCTTCGCAGAACATGGGAAACGTCCAGGTCCACGCCGTGCCATTGTGATAGGCCGGCTTGCGGCGGGTGTCTTCGTCGCCTTCATAACGGCCCCAATAAGGATGCTTCGGATCATTCAACAAACCTCCGTGATTGCCGTGAATGGCCAGTGGGACACGTACCGGCAGCGGTGCCAGCGAGCGCAACGCGCCCGGGATCACCAGATACCGGCGGGCGGCCTCCACCGTCTTCCGGGCGCGCAGGCCCGTGCACAGTCCCAAGCCCACGACGGCGAGGCAGTTGCTCCGGAGCGCATCATCGCGGGTGGCCTTGGCGGCAGGAACACCCTCTCCGGCCAGAAGGACATCGGCATACCAGCCCGATTCCTCGGACCAGTAGAATTGGTCCAGCGAGTCCATCGCCTTCCCGGCCAGTTCCGCCCAGTGTTGACGCTCCTCCCCCTGGGTCAAGGCGCTGAGCTGGCGCAGCAACCGAATCCAGAGCGCCTGGATTTCCACAGGATAGCCCTCGCGCGGGGTGCCCGCAGGATAATTGGTATCCATCCAGGTGAAGTGGCTGGGGCTCCATATCAGGGCTGACCCGACATCCATGCGAATGCGGTTGGGCGTTCCCCTGACGAGATTGGCGGCGATGCTGATCAACACTTCACGAATGGTTCGGCGCCCGGGTCCTACCACAGTCGCGTAAAAGCTGTCGCCGAGAACCGCCGCCAGTTCCTCGCAGACCACGCCAAACCAGAGCGGCGCGTCCGAAGTGTCGCGGTTGGATGCGTCGCCGCCATGAATGGTGTTCGGCAAAGTTCCGTTCTCTTCAAACCGGGCGAACACGATGGCCAGGTCGCGGACTTCGTTGACGAATCCACCAGCGAGCAATCCGCGGGCGGCGATGAGCGAGTCGCGTCCCCAGTCCAGGAACCAGGGGTAGCCGGCAATGACGGTCTTGCCATCATTGCGCCGAACAACAAAAGCGCGAGCCGCGCGGATCAGCTGCTGCCCGAAGGCGTCCTCGGCGGGAAAGACGCCCGACGCCTTCTCGTCCATGCCGTCTCCTTGGGCCATCACCTTGAGCGTGGTTTCAGTTGATTCCATTTCCGCAGACAGGACGACCGTCGCCTCCGCGCCCGCGGTCAACGGAACCTCAAACCAGCCCGGACTGAAGGCATCGCCCGCGCCGGGTTGCCCGCGGCTTTGCTCCACCGGATGAGGCAGGTGGTCGCTCCATTCAGGGGCCGGATGGTAGGTTCCGGCAGTGCACCACACGAGGAGTTGCCGATCCTTGGCGGGTTTGAACAAGAACCCGGTGGTTCCCCGCGGGCTCGATGTGTTGGAGCTGAAGTGGTGTTCCGCCCCTCCGTTGCGTTGCGTCTGACTATGGAAATTGCGATCCTCAAGGTCGATCCGCACAGTCAGACGCACGTCGGCCTCCTTGGGCAGCCGTCGCGGATCGTTTCGGGTATCCTTCGGCCGGCTGAATGCCAGAACGGTGGTGTTGCGCCCGGCCAGCATGCGGGCCTGCAGAACGATTTCCGCAACACGGCCATCCCCGGCATGCGCAGCGAAGTGCCATCGCGCGGGAGGACCGACATCGAGCCGGACGAGATTGCGTGCGTCCAACGGTGAAATGAATCCATCCGCATTCACCCAAACCCGGACTCGTTTGGCAAAGATGTGGCGATCAACCGGAAAGTCGGGATGCAGATTGGCCCCCATCACACAATCGTATTTGGACATCACGCGGCCCAAGTCCGCACAGATCCGGGCCATGCCGC
>JALOTU010000348.1 GCA_025457725.1 Verrucomicrobiota bacterium | reverse complement strand
ATCCGGCTATTCACCCCGGCGACGATCTTGAGACTGTTCGCGAGCCTGATCCATCAACTGCTGCTGGTCCTTCAGGCACTCACGAAGTTCCTGCAGGCGTTCCCGCAATTGCTCGCGATCGCGGGCCTGCTCCTGCAACTGCTCCCTGAGCTGTTCCCGGACCTGATCGCATTCCTCCTTGGTCACCCCGACCTGGTCCTTCTTCAGTTCGCGCTGCTGCTGCTGATACTTGGCGCGTTCCTGGGCCATGTCCTTCACGGCGTCCTTGACTCCGTCCGGCAGCGCCTGATGGACGCGGGCGCGTTGCTGTTCGAGTTCCGGGCTGCATTCCTGCAGGCGGTCACGATCACGATCGAGATCGGCGTCGGGATTGGGATCGCCCGGACCCGGCCCCTTGACCTGAGCCCATGCGCTTCCCATGCTGCAACTCAGCGCCAATGCGATTGCCGTCAGTATGAGTTTGGTGTTTTTCATTTTCTTTCCTTCTCCAGTGTTCTCGACGGACACCTTGCTGAGCCTGCCTCTTGCACGGCGCATGCCACGCCGCAAAACCGGCTGATTCGCCCAGAAAACGGGGCCTGATCGAGTTGCCGGAACCATGTGGGAACGTGGTGCCGGGTCCTCACGCCCAGGCAATGGCAAGCCAATTGGGTGCTGTCACCCATTGAATGTATCACGATGCCGGGATGAGATCCGGGCGGCTTGATTCCGAAGTGCAGGGAAGACGGAAGGAGAACACGCATCCCCCCTCCTGGCTTTCCTCCAGCACGAGCACCGCGCCCAGATGGTCGGCGAGTTGTTTGCAAATGCTCAGCCCGATGCCGCTGCCTCCCTCCCGAGTGGACTTGCACGGAAGGAAAAGGCGCGATCGCAAATGCGCGGGAAACCCGGATCCGTGATCACGAACCCTGAAAACAAGGTGACGGGGTTCCTTCAGGACCTGCAGGGCAACGGATTCACCCCGGGGTGTGGCCTGAATCGCATTCTCCATCAGGTTGACCAGCACGAGCACCACCAGATTGGCGACGCGGCTGGAAAGCACCTCAACCGTCTCCACTTGAATCCCAAGTGTCACGCCTCGCTTTGCCGCCAGGGAGGCAACCCGGCCTTCGACCTCCTTTGCGAGTTCGTCTGTCCGGATATCGTAGACCGTCCCTCCCCGGACATCTGCCAAGACCTCCAGCGTATGCTCGACCAGCGCCTGCATGCGTCGCGCAGCCGCAACGGCATCTTGCCAGTCGTCGGTCTCGTCCGTTCCGTTGTCCCCGTTGCCTTCCGATCCCCGATCACGGACGAAACGGCTCAGGCTGTCCAGGGGATTCTTCAACCCATGCATCAGATGGGCGGAAACCGCGCCGAGAGCGGAACTGCGGGCGGCCATGGCCAGTTCCTCGTTGGCGCGGGAAAGGTCAATGTTCTGCCTCGCCAGCCGACGGTTAAGGCTTTCCACCCGTCGAAAGGCGAGCCACAGCATGAGCGTCAGAAACGCCCCCGCGATGAACAAAATCTGACCCGCAAGTCCGGTCAGATGCCGGTCGAGGGTTCGGTACTCGGCGGCAATGCTGTGGCCCTCCACAATAAACTGGGCGATTCCAAAGACCTCCCCGGCATCCTGCCGGTGCAGCGGCACCGTGACCTCCAGCGTGGGAATCCGCTCCACCCGACCGGTGGCAAAGGACGGCAGGTAAATGAAAACATCCGACATCGGCGTGTCGCCTCGAAAGTGGCTGTGCGGCTCCAGCTGGCGGACGAAGCCAAGCGTGTGTGAATCCAGATCCCGGGGTTGAATGTTGGCCGGGAAAGAATCGGTGAACCGACCGGCTGCATCAAAGAAGCGAATCCCCATCACCCCTTTCATGCGGGAGGCCAGGATCGCAGCGTCAAAACCGATCTGCTCATCGCTTTTAAGGGCGACGGCCGCGTCGTCGCCCCGAACGTCCGCCTGCTCCATCAACGTGGCTGCATACAGCAGGCCCGCATCGCGGTGGCTGATCTGCTCGCGGATGAGGGTGCGCGCCAGCAGCCATCCAATGACCACCGTGGCCGCAAGCACGCACAGCGTCAGGCCCAGGGTCACCAGCAAGGTCCGCCGGGACCGCAGCATCAGTCTTTCAAGATACTCGAGGGTGGCCATGGGAGAACTTTGTTGCAAAGGGAGGTGGCATCATAACTCCAGGCCCAGACCGGCGGAGGCCACCCAGTCATCGTATTCCTCCAGCGGGTTGTTGCTGATATTCCATTCGCGCCCCGCCGCGGCGTACAGCAGCCAATGCTCGTCGATGGCACGTTCGACGCGCAGTTCCAGCGCGTAGGAGGAGCGGTTCCGCTCATCGCCCAGCACGGCCTGATTCGGATACCAATACCAGCCACAAAGGCCTTTCAACGCCGCCTCCCATCCTCCCTGCTGCCAGCGCATCTGCGCCGAGACCTGCGCCCGGTCGTAGTTGAAGTAGCCTTGGCCGTTATCCTCACTCCGCAAAAAGCCCGCTCTGAACGTGGTCCGCCAACGCCGATCCGAATCCCAATAATGCCGCCATTCCCCGCCAATCTCATGGTAGCGGTAAACGAGATCGGTCCCGGAGACGGGCGTGCCCTCCAGGTCGTATTGCTCCCGGGTATCATAGAAGCGATGTCGGAGCTCGTAGCTGACGGTCACCGAGGATCGTTGGCCATAGGTGTAGGCCAGATCGAGTCGCACAAGGCCTTCCCAGTAATCATCCAACTCGGCCTGATAGATCTGACGCGTCGCGATGCCCACCACCTTCAGACACCAAGCCTTGCTCAGATCGTGCTCCCAGTAGGGCTTGAGCGAGAGTCCCTGGCCCACCACCCCCACGCGTCGGAAAACCTGCTCGGTTTCGGATACATCCAGAATCTGGTTCTGGTAGAGGTATTGGAATTCACCCCCCATCAGGTTCTCTTCCCCGGCCGGCTTTTCCGCACGAGCCACAGCGTAGAGAATCCCCTCATTCTTCACCTCCTCGGTATCGAAATAATGCCGCAATTCACCCAGCACAAAAAGCGTCAGGCTGGAACCGGACTCGGAGAGGCGGATGACGGAGACATCCCCCGCAGCCTCAAAGAACGAACTGCCCACCGGTTGGAAGCTGCTCAGCAGGACGTTTCCCCGGTATCCCCCGCCCGTCGACACACGGGTGCTGATATCCCACAACGCCAGCGGGGCCGTGTTGGTCTGCAACTGGCCAAAGAGTGTCAATACCCCTGACATCCAGGCCAGCACGCCCAGCCATCCGCCGGCAAACTGCCGCTGCACTCGGACGGACTGCAATTCGCGGGTAAATCGAGACATGACGCACCCTCATTCATCCGACGCATTGTCAACGGGGCCGGCATCGGGGTCCTGCTTGCGATTGCCGTGTAACCGGTAACGGATGAAATCCCGCGTGACCCCCAGGAGCCGGGCCGCCGCGGAGACATTCTGGTTGGCTTGACGCAGGGCCAGTTGCACCAGCCGGTTCGTGGCATCCTCAATCGAAAACTCGCCGGCAACAAAATGGAAGGCCGGATTCAGCCAGTCCGAACCGTCCTGG
>JALOTU010000347.1 GCA_025457725.1 Verrucomicrobiota bacterium | reverse complement strand
GCACACGAAATCATTCTCCGCCGCGCTGCGCGGTGCGCTGCGTGAGGATCCGGACATCATTCTGGTCGGTGAAATGCGTGATTTGGAAACCATCGAACTGGCCCTGCTCGCCGCCAGCACCGGCCACCTGGTCTTCGGAACCCTCCACACCACCAGCGCCGCCAAAACCGTCGATCGAATCATCGACGTGTTCCCGGCCGGCCAGCAGAACAAAATCCGCACCACCCTATCCGAAGCCCTGAAAGGTGTTGTAGCCCAAAACCTGTTCCGAAGAATCGACAAGAAGGGACGCGTGGCCGCCCTCGAGGTGCTGGTGTTCACCAGTGCCGTAGCCAACCTGGTGCGCGAGGGGAAGACTCACCAGATTCCCGGCATGATTCAAATCGGCAAAAAGCTGGGCAATCAGCCTCTCGACGATGCGATCATGGAGCATCTGCGCATGAAGCGCATTTCGCCGGAGGAGGCCTATGAAAAGGCGCTCGACAAGAAGAAGTTTCGACCGTTTCTCGCCACCCCACCCGTTGACGAAGAGGCCTGATCATGAGACATCCAGAACTAAACCAAGTGCTGACCACGATGCTGCAATCGCAGAAGGAGGTCTCGGACCTTCTGTTCACCGTGGACAAGGAACTGCAGGTGGAATCCTTCGGCGACCTCAAACCCGTGGAGTTGGAGTTCCCCATCGACAAACTCACCCCGTTCCAGACCGAAACCATCGCGCTCAACCTGATTGGAGACAATCCCTGGCATCTGCGGGATCTGATCCAGCGCGGCTCCTGCGACTCGGCCTACACCCTGGGGGATCAGGCGCGCTTTCGCGTCAACGTGTTCTCCCAACGCGGCAATTACAGCATCGTCCTGCGCAAACTGAACACGGAGATCCCCACCCTGGACAGTTTGAACTTTCCGGAGATTTTCCAAAAAATCGCCACGACCAAAACCGGCTTGATCCTGGTCACCGGGGCCACCGGTTCCGGCAAGTCCACCACGCTCGCCGCCGTGCTGAATGAGGTCAACCAGTCCCGTCCCGTCCACATTGTGACCCTCGAGGATCCGGTGGAATATGTGCATCCGCACAAAATGGCCACGTTCAACCAGCGCGAACTGGGGACCGATTTTGATACCTACACGAACGGGCTGCGGGCGGCGTTACGGCAGGCGCCGAAGGTGATTCTGGTGGGAGAAATGCGCGATTGCGAGACGATCAAGATTGCCATGAGCGCCGCGGAAACCGGGCACCTGGTCGTCAGCACTCTGCACACGACCAACGCCGGCCAGACCATCAACCGTATCCTGGGCATGTTTGAACCGGAGGAACAGGAGCAGATCCGCGCCCGTCTGGCGGATTCCCTGCGCTGGATCGTCAGTCAACGACTCGCGCCGCGCATCGGCGGAGGACGCCAGGCACTTCTCGAGATCATGGGTTCCAATCTCCGCGTGGAGGAATCCATTCGCCTGGGCGAATCCGAAGGCAAGAGCTTCTATGAGATCACCGAGGCTAGTTACCCCTTCGGCTGGCGCACCTTCGATCACGCCTGCCTGGAAGCCTACGAGCAGGGCAAGATTACCGAGGATGTGGCCCTGCTGTATGCCACCAAGCGGGATGTGGTGAGCCGGGGGATCGACAAGCTTCGCAAATCCCGTGGCGAGGTCACCACCTCTCTTGGAGAATTGAGGATGCAGCACATTCCGACTCCCAAAAGGCCCGCCGCTCAGGATCAGAAATCAACCAAGTCCATGCTCAAGCTCAAATAGTCTATGTCCTCCCAATTTGAATTCCTTAGCACATCGGATAAGCCGGCGTTGATCGCCTTCTCCAACCCTGAGTGGCTTGAGACCGCCCGCGCCTCACTCCTGGAGTTGGGCTACAAGGTTCACACCGCGGCCACGCATGCCGACTTCTTCAACCGGTTCTCGCAGGTCCGCTATGAAGTCGTCCTTATCGAGGAGTGCTTCGCCGCCAACAACATCGAGGAAAACCACACCCTGCACGGAATGCAGCGCATGCCGATGTCCCAGCGCCGCCACACCACGGTGATTCTGATCGGCGACTCATTCCAGACGTTCACGCCCATGCAGGCTTTCCAGCACAGCGTGCACGCTGTCATCTCCAGTTCTGAAATCTTCCTGCTGAAGCAGTTGGTGGAGAAATCCGTGGCGGACAACGACCTCTTTCACCACAGCTTCCGTGAGGCACACGCCCGGGCAACCAGCGCCACCGCCGGCTGAGGCAACACAGCATTCCGCTCTTCAAAAACCCTGATGGATGGGCCACACTGCCCGTGTGTCCAGAATCGATCAGAGCCTCGTTGACCGTGGCCTGCTGCCGAGCCGTGAGAAGGCGAAACGCGCCGTCATGGCGGGCCAGGTAACCATCAACGGACAACCGGCCCGCAAGCCCAGCGACCTCGTGCAGCCAACGGATGAAGTCCGCCTGACCGAACCGGAGCGGTTTGTAAGCCGGGGCGGCTACAAACTGGAGCACGCGCTGCTCCACTTCGCTGTAGAGGTGAACGGGCTGATGGCGGCCGACTTGGGAGCCTCCACCGGTGGGTTCACCGACTGCTTGCTCCAGCACGGGGCCAAGGGAGTCTACGCCGTGGATGTGGGCCACGGACAGCTCGCGTGGAAGCTTCGCGGGGATCCCCGGGTCCGAGTCATGGAACGAACCAATGCCCGCCACCTGTCCCCGAGCCATTTCCCGCAGCCTTTCCAGCCGCTTGACCTGATCGCGGCCGATTGCTCCTTCATTTCCCTCAAGCAGGTGCTTCCTGCGGCGTTCAGTCTGGTGGCCAGGGGGGGAAGGATCCTGGCCCTGGTTAAACCTCAATTCGAGGCGGGCAAGGCTGAGGCCGCCAAGGGCGAGGGGGTAATTCGAGACCCCGCCATTCATCAGCGAATTCTGTCCGACCTGGAAAACTTCGTAGTCGTCGAGCTCGGATTAACATGGCAAGGTGTCACGGAGTCGCCGCTGCGGGGACCGGCCGGAAACACTGAATTCCTGGTGCTTCTTGAAAAAGCAAACTGACATTCTTCGATGGATCGGGCTGGTCAGCAATGCTGACAAGCCGGACGCTGCCCGCACCGTGCGCAAGGCAGCCTCCCTGATCCAGGCACGCGGCCGCAAAGTGGCGGCGCTTGGGTCGACCGCCCGCCAGGCCAGACTCGATGTGCCGACCTTCCCCGATTTGAAGTCCCTGCGGCATGCTGTGGACCTGCTCCTGGTGTTTGGTGGAGACGGCACGATGCTGGGGGTTGCGCGGGAGGCGGCGGGATCCCCCACCCCAATACTGGGAATCAACATCGGCGGATTGGGTTTCCTGACCGCCGTTTCTTCCTCGGGCCTGGCCGGGGCACTGGACCATCTCTGGGCTAACAATTACCGGTTCGAGTCCAGAGCTCTGCTGGAAGCAGAGGCGCGTTGTGGCAAAAGGCGGAACCAACTGGTCGCCTTCAACGATTTCGTCATCGGTCGCATGCATGTATCCCGCCTGATCGAACTGGAGGTTTCCGTGGACCACGAGCCGGTGACGCGGTATCGCTGCGACGGAC